>CATPBK010000035.1 GCA_955652705.1 Candidatus Dormiibacterota bacterium
CTTCGGGCTCGGCTCGAAATCGAATTCCACCTTCTCACCGCCGTTCAGCGTGTCGAATTCGTCGGTCGAGCTGCGGTGGAAGAAATACTCCTTGCCGTCCTCAGCTGCGATGAATCCAAAGCCACGGTCGGACACCAGCTTTTTGATGGTTCCAGTCACTGTCGGGTCTACCTCTTTCTTCTCGAACGAACTTCTGACAAACGCGCTGGGCCTGTTCGAGAAGAAGATTCTCCGACGACCGCGGCGAGCTGCCGGCCCTTGTGGACGGCACAGGAAGTGTACCCGAAACCCCAGAACCTAACCGCGTGTAACAAAATCTGCGTGATGAAGCTGCTTGGCGCGAGGCGGCTGGTGGCCGGCCTGACGCTGCTGCTGCTCCTGCCGTCGCCGGCTCCGGGCCCGGCACCGTCCCTCTCCGGACCCGAGCTGATCGGCTTTTCCTTTTCCCCATCCGCCCTGGCGGCAGGCGGGGCGTCGGCGGAGGCCACCCTGGCGAAGCTGATGGCGCGCCTGCATCCGGACCTGGTGCGCCTGCCGGTTTACTGGGATGCGGTCGCACCCGCCGCCGACGGCTTCGACTTCGGCCCTGTCGACGCCCTGCTCGCGACCGTCAGCGCCTACAACCTGCACCACCGCCGCACGGCGCACGTGCTCCTCGTGGTGGGCGCCCGCAATATCGCCTTCCCGGAGGTCTACTTGCCGAACTGGCTGCCGGCCGCCGCCGCGGCCGACATCCGCCAGGCGGTCGCCTTGCCGGAGTACACCGCTTACCTGGAGACCACCTTCGAGCGGTACAGCTCGTCCTCGCTTCTCTACGGGTGGCAGATCGAGAACGAACCCCTCGACAACGTGACCGCGGAAGCCGACGGCGACAACAGCCTGGCTCCGGAAACGATCTCCGACGAGATGACGCTGCTGCGCTCGATCGACCCCGGCCACCCCGTCGTGGTGACGACCTACAACTCGGCTGCTGTCGACCTCGACGAGCAGGCGGAGAGCCCGCTCAGCTGGCTCTACGAGGTTCTCCCGCTCCCCCAGGCGGTTGGCCACCCGTCGCAGGCGCTCAACCTTGGCGACATACTCGGGCTGGACGTCTACGCGGTCACCGACCGGACATCGCTGGAGGACGCCAGCGCAGCCCGCCGGATCGCCTGGAAGTCGGAGACGGTGACCTACTGGGCGATCCGGGCCGCCCAGGTCGGCAAACCGCTCTGGATCACCGAGATGCAGGCGGCGCCCTGGAAGGACGGGGCCAGCTTTGGAACCTCCGACCTGCAGGCCAGCGCGCTCGCCTACCGAGACCGGGGCGCCAAAGTGGTGTTGCTCTGGGGCGTCGAAAGCTGGATCGACTCGCCCGACTGGATGGCCGCGGGCGTCACAGCTGTCCAAACCCTCCGCCACCAGGTCTGACCATGCGGCGGCAACTGGCCGGGCACATTGGCTGGGGAGGTAGGATTCGAACCTACGATTACCTGATCCAGAGTCAGGCGCCTTACCAGCTTGGCCACTCCCCAGCGGAAAGGTCGAGTCCGATTCTACCCGCGGCCTCCGCCCGCGCCCGAGCGGCGCCGGCGGCTCCAAGATGGACACGCAAACCGGTCCGGTTGGCCACAGCTCGGCCTATTTATCCACAAGGTTTTGCACACACTCGGGATAAGTAGCCTGGCGACGGCGGGGCTGGGACTACTCGGAGGAGGCTTTCTCGGTCGACCGGCCGGTACCGGAGGAGCCGCCTGAGGTACGCGCCTCCCAGCGCTTGTAGGCGGGCGGCGCGAGCGGGCCCATGAGGGCCTCGAAGGAATCCTGGAGGAGCTGGCGGGCCCGGTAGAAGTTGATCGCCCAGCCGATGCCGAAGGGGCGGTCGGTGAACAGGCGCGGGTCTTCCGGGTTCCAGTAGGCTTCCTCGAGCCGCTTCCAGGTCGGTGGCCGGAAGTCGTAGGGGACCAGGCCGAAGACCTTCCCGTTCCAGGTTCGCTCGTCCTCGGGCTTGCTCATCTCCTGGGTTATGGCGGCGATGAAAAGCCCGAACCCGGCGATCTTGGCCAAACGCCTCATGCGTCGCATCAACTTCATTACAGCACCATTATCCGATCAACGGCCGCCAAGCCGAAACCAAACCGTCGGGGCCACGTTTCAGGTCCATACTCTAGATGCCCCTTATGCTGCGCACCCCGGCGCGATGGCTGCGCTGGTTGACCCCTGGACTCTACGTCAAGCGGTGGCTGCTGCTGCTGATGTTCAGCATCCTGATGGTCGACCTCGGCATCGCCTACTTCCTGAAGGACATCTACGCCGAGACCCGGATCACCGGCAGCCCGGGCGTCCTGGCCTATTACGGGACGCTCCAGTTCCTGCCCCGACCCGTCCGCGCGTTCCTCTTCGGCGGGCTTGGCGTGGGGCTCCTGGTGTTCAGCTTCTACATGCTCCAGCGCTCGATCCTGGGTCCCTTCATCCCGGGCGGCGACCGCAGCGTCGCCGAGCTCCTCTACTCGAGCCGCGTCCGCAGTCGCGGTCCCCGCATCGTTAGCATCGGCGGCGGACACGGGCTGAGCACGCTGCTGCGCGGGCTGAAGGAGTTCACGGGCAACCTGCACGCGATCGTGACCGTCGCCGACGACGGCGGGTCGAGCGGCCGCCTGCGGGACGAATATCGGATCCTGCCCCCCGGTGACATCCGCCAGTGCCTGGTGGCGCTCGCCGACGCCGAGCCGCTCGTGAAAGAGCTCTTCGACCACCGCTTCAAGGACGGCACGCTCGAAGGCCACTCCTTCGGGAACCTCTTCATCATGGCCATGGCCGAGGTCACCGGGGACATCGAGCACGCGGTGCGCGAGTCCGGCCGGGTGCTCGCGGTTCGCGGCGAGGTGCTGCCGAGCACGCTCCAGGACGTCGTCCTTTGCGCCAGCGTCAACGGCGGCACCGTGGTCGGCGAGTCCAAAATCCCCATGCAAGAGCACGCGATCACACGGGTCTTCCTCCGACCCGACAACGTCGAGATCAACCCGGAGGCGGCGCTCGCGATCCTCAATGCCGACATCGTCACAATCGGGCCGGGCAGCCTTTACACGAGCATCCTGCCCAACCTGCTCGTGCACGGCATGGTCGAGGCCATCAAGGCCTCCCCCGCCCTCAAGGTCTTCGTCTGCAACGTCGCCTCGGAGAAAGGCGAGACCGACAACTTCGGGGTCTCCGACTTCCTGCGGGTGCTCGAGGACCATGTCGGCTCCAACATCTTCGACTTCGTGATCGTCAATTCCAACCACAACTACACGCCGACCGGCGGGCAGTCCAAGGTCCTGTTCGACATGCACCGGATGACGCTGGGGCGGGAAGGGCCGCACTTCATCCTGACCGACGTCGTCAACCGCCGGATCCCCTCCCACCACGACACCGACAAGCTGGCGCGGACGATCATGAAGAAGGTCTGGCGCGCCTGACGAAGGCCTCCACCAAGAGCGTCGCCAGCACCGCGTAAACGAGCCCCGCCAGCGCGTCGACGAAGTAGTGCTCGCCCAGGTACACGATCGCGATCCAGACGCACGCGGTGTACGGGATCAGGATCAGCGCCAGCCAGCGGTAGCGACTCCACGCGTACATGGCGCCGAGCGCGGGAAAGGCCGCGTGCAGCGAAGGAAAGGCGGCGAACTTGTTCGGGTTCAGGTTGGTGTAGACGGGCGAGACGAAGTACTGCACCCCCCACTTCCTGATCGTCTCGTCGATGACCTTGACCACCCCGTCCTGCTTGTTGATGTACCAGGGTGGGTCGCTCGGCCAGAAGAGATAGGTGATGAACGCCAGGAAACACATCAGGAGCAGGGCCGCCACGAACCGCCAGTAGTGCTCGCGGCGGTTCCACCAGAACACGAATCCGACGAGGAGCGGGACCGGGAAGTGCAGGAAGTAGAGGACCATCGCCGCCCAGTCCTGGACGCCGATCACCTTCGGGTTGTAGAACCAATGCTGCAGCGTCAGCGTCGGCAGCGAGCCGAAGAAAACGAAGCGCTCCAGGCCGGTGATGTCGTGCGCCGCGAAGCCGGTCTTGGCGGCAAAGCCGCGCATCACTTCGTAAGCGAAGAAGAGGACCAGGAAAGGCAGCCAGTCGAAGATGAAAGCCTTGCCGCGGCCAAGCGCCACGGCGACCAGGAGGAGGGCCAGCGCAACCCATTGCGGCTCGATCGAGACGCCGCGCCAGAGCATGACGGCGAAAATGACCGCCAGGTAGACGGCCACCCCGATCGGCAGCAGCCGCCGCCGGTTCAGCGGCCCGGGCTCAACCTCAGGTTCGGACGACAAATACCGCCGCGATCTCAACCGAAACGCCGCGCGGGAGCTCGCTGACACCGACCGCGGCGCGCGAGTGGCGGCCGGCGTCCCCCAGCACGTCAGCGAGCAGATCGGAGGCGGCGTTGATGACCTGCGGCTGTTCGCCGAAGCCGTCCGCCGAGCGCACGAAGCCGGTCACGGAGGCGACCACGTCGACGTTGTCGAGCCCGGCGGCCGCCTCGACCTGGGCCAGGATGTTGAGGGCGCAGAGACGGGCCGCCGCCTGTGCCTCCTCGAGCGACACCTCGGTGGGCACCCGCCCGATGAACCGCAGCTGGCCATCCTCCAGGGGGACCTGGCCGGCCACGAAGACGAGCGCCTTGCCGCCGCCCATCGGCACCGTCCGGGTGGGCACGTAGGAGGCGAGCGGGGCGGGCGGCGTCGGCAGCTGGAGACCCAGCTGGCGCAGCCGTTCACTGGGCGGGGCCACGAACCGGCAGTTTACCGCGCCCGATTTCTCATACAGTGGCCCTCTACAGAGATGCTGAAGCTGTACCCGGACCGCAGGCTGCCGCAGCTGCGCCGGATCGTGCAAGACACCCTCGCCATCATCTGGATCGCGTTCTGGGCCTTCGCGGGCTGGATCACCTACCAGACGGTGATGGCGCTGGAGGTGATCGCGGACGGGCTGCGTGACACCGGCCGGACCTTCAACGACTGGCTCGCCGCCTTCCGCAACAGCGTCCCCCGGAACGTGCCCTACCTAACCGACTGGCTGCTCCAGACCGCCAACAGCCTGCAGCGCCACACGGGCGACTCGCTCATCAGCCTGAGCGCGACCGTGCGCCAGGACATCCTGGAGCTGGCGATCGCGCTGGCCCTCTTCGTGGCGCTGCCCCCGATCCTCTATGTCGTCCTCACCTACGGCGTCTGGCGCTACAAGGATGCCCGGGAGATGGGTTCGGCCCTGGCTTTCGTGCGTGTGGCCCAACGGTCCGGTCGGGTCCAGGAGGCCAAGGCCCTGCTGGCCTACCGGGCTCTGGCGACCCTGAATTTCACGCAGCTGATGAAGGCCAGCAAGGACCCGGTCGGCGACATCGCCAACCGGGACTACGACCGGCTTGCCAAGGCGATGCTGGAACGAGCCGGCCTCGACCCCTGGCGGCTGGCTCCGCCGGCGGATCCGAGCCGCAAGCTCCTGGCCAGCGAATCGGGCCAGGCTCCGGCGAACTAGCGGTTACAGTCCACTAAAAGGCTTAGCGCTCCTTCCCGCTTCGCAGGTAGAACACGATCGCCAGGAAGAGCACGGCGAGGGCCAGCACCGAGAGGGCCACGTAAGGCACCGCCGGGTCGCTCAACCAGCCGCCCCCGGTGACTCGGACGACCTTGGGCGCCGCCGACCGCGCCGGCGCCGGCAGTGCGGCGCTGCCCGCCGGCGGCCCGCCGGCGTCGCGATAAGCCCAGAGATGGACCGCGTGGTCGATCGACCTGAAGGTGGCCGCGTAGAGCGTCGGCGTGTCCTCGGCGGAGAGGGCTAGGGCCGTCACGCTGGGTACCGGCGGCTGCAGCGTGCGGAAGCTCTGGCCCAAGTCGGCTGTGGACCAGAGCCCGCCGGCCGCCGATCCGCCCCCGTCGCTGGCCAGGTAGAAACGCTCCGGGTGGTTGGTGACGAAGGCGACGGCGTTGTAATCGACCGCGGGCAGGCCGGCGGCCTGGGTCCACGTGGCACCGTTGTCGACCGAGAGGTAGGCGCCCACGTTGGTCCCCACCACCAGCGGCCGGATGTCACCCTTGGCCGGGAGCGGGCCCGCCGCGGCGGCCGCCACCATCGAGCTGGACCCGAGCCCGGCCTTGAGCAGGGTCCAGGTCGAACCACCGTCCTGGCTCTGGTAGAGCGGCAGGGCCTCGACGCCGCGGCTGGCGTCGGCGCCGGCCAGGAAGCGGGCCGGGTCGTTCACGGCGGGGGCGGCCAGGGCGACCAGGCTCAGGTCCTTAAGCGCCGGGACCGGAGTCCAGGCGACGCCGTCTCGCGAACTGAGAAGGCCGGAGTCGCCGCCCGCCAGGCTCTGCGACTTCGCGAATGCGAAGCTGCGGATGGTCATCGGTCCGGAGGGCTGCTGACGCGCCCAGTTCGAGCCGCCGTCGGTGCTCCGCCAGATGCCCTGCCCGCGCGTGCCGGCGAAGACCAACCCGGGCTTGAACGGGCTGAAAGCGAGCGAGACGACGCCGCGGCCCATCGCGTGGCCGGACAGCGTCCAGGTGCCGCCGCCGTCGCCGCTCTTGTAGACGCTGCCCGAGCCGGTCCCCAGCAGGACCTGCAAAGGGTTCGTGGGGCTGACCGCGATCGCCAGGACCGGTGCGTCGAGCTTCTCGGGCAGAGATGTGAGCTGGGTCCAGGTGTTGTCAGCCGGCGCCGCCCAAGCGGGTGAGGCGATCAGCGCGATCGCGCCGAGCAAGGCTGCCGCAAGAAGACGTGAAAGGGGCCGCGACACCGCCAGCGGCGAATTATCGCGCTTCAGACGGGCCCGTGGGGCGCTGAAATAGAATCGCTCGATGTTCGGCAAGCTGGGCCGAGCCCTCGACCGGGCGGCGTTCAGGCCCAACTCCCTGCCCGCCGACGTGGCGCTGGGCATCGCCCTCACGCCGCCGCTGGCGGCCGGGCTGATCCTCTATGGCCTGATCGCCTTCGTCTCGGCGGTCCTGGCCCTCGCCGTGGGGGGCGTCTTCCACCTCCTGGCGCGGCGGGCGAAGCTGCCGCTCCGCTCCAGCCCCGCGATCACTGCCCTCATCGGGGTGGCCCTGGTCGGCGCCGGCGCGCACATCGTCTGGTCGCTGCTGATAGCCGTCCTGGCCAGCCTGCTGGAGCTGCTGAGAGGCCGGTTCTGGCCGCGGGCCGGCATTCACACCGGCCTGATCGCCTATGCGTTCGCCTACGTGACCTCGAGCGGGACCGTCGCCACCTACCTGAAGCCGGTGGTCCTGGTCCCGTTCCCGGAGCCGATTCAGCAGTGGTCGCGCTTCTACGGCGGGGATGCCCGCTTCATCGACCCGAGCACCCTTTACGTCGGCAACGTGGCCGGGCCGATCCTCTGCACCAGCCTCCTGGCGGTCGTGATCTCGATCGCCTGGCTCTGGTATGCCCGCCGCATCAGCCTAGCGGCGCTGATCGGGTTCCTGCTGGGCGGCTTGCTGATCTCGGTAATGCTCCGCTGGGACCCCGTCTTCCAGCTCGACAGCGGGCCCACCTGGTTCGTGGCCACGCTCGCCCTGGCCGACCGCCGGCTGCTTCCCGAGGAACCTGTCTTGCGGCCCACGCTGGCATTCGCGGCCGGGGTGTTCGCGATAGGCGTGCGAGCGGTCCCCCTCTACATCGAAGGCGTGTTCCTGAGCGTTGCCGCCCTCCAGGTGGCGTTCGCCTTGCTGGAGCTGGGCACCCGCTGGCTCACGCCCCGGCTGCCCCGCTTCTTCAGGCGGGGGCCGGCTCGGCGAAGAGAACCTGCTTCCGCATGACGTACTGGTCCCGGCGCGGGCCGACGCCGACGATGTCGACCGGCGCGCCGCAGAGCTGCCCCAGCCGCTCGACGTAGTCCCGGCACTCGCGAGGCAGGTCCTCCCAGCGGCGGGCCGAGCTGATGTCCGCCCGCCAGCCGGGCATCTCTTCATAGACCGGGGTGCAGTGCTTCAGATGCGAGATGTTGGCCATCGGATGGCCGTGGATCTCGCCGCGGAACTCGTAGCCGGTGCAGACCTTGACCGTCTCCACTTCGTTGAGGACGTCGATCTTCATCAGCGCGATCGACCCGGCGCCGTTGAGCCTGGTCGAGTAGCGGCCGACGCAGGCGTCGAACCAGCCGACCCGGCGGGGCCGGCCGGTGACCGTGCCGTACTCGGCGCCGCGCTCTCGGATCCGCTCGCTGAGGGAGTCGAAGAGCTCGGTCGGAAAGGGCCCGTAGCCGACGCGCGTCGTGTAGGCCTTGAAGACGGCGATCGTGAGGTCGACCGAGGTTGGCGCGATGCCGGACCCCGTCAGGGCGCCGCCCGCCGTCGGGTTGGAGCTGGTGACGTACGGGTAGGTGCCGAAGTCGAGGTCGAGCATCGTCGCCTGGGCGCCCTCCAAAAGGATGTTGTCGCCTCGGTCGAGAGCGGCCTGCACGAGCGGGAAGGTGTCCTTGATGTAGGGGTCCAGGATGCGCGCGTAACCGAGGTACTCCTCCAGCAGCGCCTCCCACTTGAAGGGCTCGGCGTCGTAGAGCCTGGTCATGATCTGGTTCTTGATCTGGCCCACCACGAAGGCCAGCTTCTTGCGCATGAAGGCCTCCTTCTGGAGGTCGCCCACGCGGAAGCCGATCCGCCGGATCTTGTCGGCGTAAGCGGGGCCGATACCGCGCCAGGTGGTGCCCAGCCGATCATCACCCCGGGCTTCCTCTTCGAGCTGGTCGATGACCGGGTGGTAGCTCATGACCATGTGCGCTCGCTCGCTCACCACGAGGTTCTTGGGTTCGATGCCGCGCTCTCGGAGCTGTTCGATCTCCTTGATCAGGACGCGCGGATCGACCACGACGCCGTTGCCGATGACGCAGGTGCACTCGGGGTACAGCACACCGGAGGGGATGAGCTGGAACTTGTACTCACCGTGCTCGGTGACCACTGTGTGGCCGGCGTTGTTGCCGCCCTGCGAGCGGACGACCAGGTTGGCGCGCTCGGCAAGGAGGTCGATGACCTTGCCCTTGCCTTCGTCGCCCCACTGCCCCCCGACGAGAATGATGACCATCGCTAGGCAGGCATTCCGGGTCGGGGGGCAGTGGGGACCGGGTGGGTGGGTCTAGGAAGACCTACCGCGGGAAGAGGGGCAGCGTCGCTAGCCTGGCCGGAGGCCAGGTCGGCTTTGCCGACGACGCGGCGGGGGGAAACCGTCAGGTTGTCCCCCGCTATCTGCCCCCCGACCAGGATGATGACCACGGTGCGCGGCTGGCCTTGCCTAGCCTGGCTCGGGCGGCTCGTCGGGCCCGCGGCGCCGCGCCTCCAGGTTCTCGAAGCGCGTCAGCTCGGGGCGGAACCGAAGGTTGATGGTGCCGGTCGGGCCGTTCCGGTTCTTGGCCACGATGATCTCGGAGAGGCCGGTCGTGTCGGCCTTGTTGTAGTACCCCTCCCTATAAAGAAAGATGACAACGTCGGCATCCTGTTCAATGCTACCGCTCTCTCTCAAGTCGGAGAGCATCGGGCGCTTGTCGGTGCGCTGCTCGGGGGCCCGCGAGAGCTGCGAGAGCGCCATCACCGGCACGTTCAGCTCCCGGGCCAGGCCCTTCATCGAGCGGGAGATCGCGGACACCTCCTGCACCCGGTTGTCGTCGGCGCCGCCGTGGCGGCTCCGCATCAGCTGCAGGTAGTCGACCACGACGAGCCCGATCCCGGCCTGGAGCTTGATCCGCCGCGCCTTCGTCATCAGCATCAGCTCGTCGAGCATCGGCGAGTCGTCGATGTAGATGGGCGCGTCACCGAGCGGACCGAGAGCCCGGGCCAGCCGCTCGTGCTCTGACTCGCCGAGGAGGCCTCGATGCAAGCGCTGGGCGTCGACGCGCGCGTACTCGCAGAGCAGGCGCTCGGCGAGCTGGTCCTTCGACATCTCGAGCGAGAAGACGGCCACCGGCACCCGATGCTCGACCGCCGCCTCCAGCGAGATGTTGAGCGCCAGCGAGGTCTTCCCGATGCCCGGGCGGCCGGCGATGATCGTGAGCTCGGACGCCTTGAAGCCGTTGGTCTTGGAGTCGAGGTCGTAGAAGCCGGAGGGGACACCGATCACCCGGCCTCCGGACGCCTGCAGCGCGTCGACCCGGTCCATCGTCGAGCGCAGCAGCGGGAAGAGGTGCTCGAAGTCGGACATCGACCGCGACTCGGAGATGGCGAACACACGGGCCTGGGCCTGGTTCAGGGCGTCGCCGGAGTCGACGGCTTCGTCGTAACCGAGTCCGGCGATCTCGCCGCCCGCCGTGATCAGCGTGCGTTTGGTGGCCTTCTCCTTGACGATCCGGCCGTAATACTCGACGTTGGCCGCGGTGGGCACCGACTGCTCCAGCTGGGCCAGGTAGGTGCGGCCGCCCACGCGCTCCAGGACGCCCATCTTCTCCAGCTCCGACCCGACGGTGACGATGTCGATGGGCTCGCCGTGCTGGAGCAGCTCGAGGGAGGCCTGGTAGACGTCGGCGTGGTTCTTGCGATAGAAGTCCTTCGGCTCCAGGAACTCCGAGACCTTGACGACCGCCAGCTCGTCGAGAAGGATCGCCCCCAGGACCGACTGCTCGGCCTCGAGGTCGTGCGGTGGAACCCGGCCGGCGGTCCTGCCGTCGAGCGGTGGCGCTTGCGCCACCTAGGACATCACCTAGGACGTCACCGGTCCTGCGTCACCACCACGTTGATGGTCGCCTCGACGTCGCGGTGGAGGTGGAGCGAGACCTGGTGCTCTCCCAGGGTCTTGATCGGCTCTTTCAAGTCGATCCGGTGCCGGTCGACCTCGACCTTGTGTTGGGCACGCAGAGCCTCGGCGATGTCGGCATTGGTAATGGCGCCGAAGGCCTTCCCCTCCTCGCCCACCTTGAGCCGGACGACGACGGTCTTGTTGCCGATCTCCTCCGCCAGTTCGCGCGCCTCATCGATGTCCTTGGCCTCCCGCTTGGCGGTGGCGGCCCTGACCCGCCGGGCCTCCTCCTCGACTCCCTTGCGGGCCAGCACGGCCAGCTTGCGGGGGATCAGGAAGTTGCGGCCGAACCCATCGGCCACGTCCTTCACCTCGCCGGCCAGGCCGACGTCCTTGACATCCTTCGTCAGCATCACTTTCACGGAAAGAAAGCAGCTCCCCTTGAACTAACCGGCTTTCGGCAACCGCGCCCGCCAGCTTCCGACAGTCCGCGACACCTGGCGACGCGCCGTCCCCAGAAGCAGCCGGCGGTCGTCGTCCCAGACGCTCTCCCGCCGCTCGAGCGCCGCCCGGTGCTCAGATTGGAGCTCGGCCGGACAGGCGTCGATGAACACCTTGACGGCCAGGATGCCGAGCGCGAGCACGTCGAGCTCGCCCACCACCGGTATCCAGGCCGGGAAGTCGACGGGGCTGACGATCAGCCCGAGCGCGGTCAAAAGCGCGGCCTTCGGCGCGGCCGGCACCCGCGGGTCGCGCAGCAGGCAGTAAGCCAGCTTGGCGTGGCGCGGCACCTCGACCAGGATCCTCCGGGCGTGGCTGAACGAGAGCTTCATCTTTAGGCCGGTACAGCCTACCGGTTTTGACGCCCGCCCGGAAGCGTCTTAACCTGCCTCCAGCACATGGCCACGGCTGCTGCGGCGAGGGGGGTGAAGCAGGGCTTCGGCCTTCGTCGCCACATCGCCCTGGCCGCCTTCTGGTTCGGCGGCAACTACCACTGGGGCGTGATCCTGCCAGTGCTGATTCCCTACCAGATCAGCCAGCTGGTACCCAGCGGTCAGCGAGGCAGCGCTCTCGGGATCGCGCTCGGCGCGGGCGCCTTCTTCGCGATGGTCTTGCCGCCCCTGGTCGGCTACTGGTCGGACAGCCTGACCACGCGCTGGGGGAGGCGCCGCCCGATCATGCTGGTCGGCACCGTCCTCAACGCCGGCGCTCTCCTGCTGCTCATGGTGGCGCCAAGCTACGCCTGGCTTCTGGTTGCCTACCTGCTGGTCCAGATCACCAACAACGTGGCCGGCGCCGCGTTCAACGGCATCGTCCCGGACATCGTCCCCGCGAACGAGTTCGGCAAACAGAGCGGAATCCTGGGGGCGATGGTTCAGCTCGGCGTCGTCGCCAGCCTGGCCAGCTACTTCTACCTGTTCTCGGCCATCGGTCACCCGCTGCTCACGTACGCCGGGATCGCTGTCGTGCTCCTGCTCACCCTCGTTCCGACGCTGCTCGCCGCCAGCGGTGAGGGCATGGCTCCCGTCGAGCGGCGGCCGGCGAAGCCGCCGGTCGAAGCGGTCAAGGACTTCCTGAGCCCGCTCGCCAGTGGCGACTTCGCCTGGGTGATCTTCACCCGCCTCATGATCACGGGCGGGATCTGGAGCGTGTTTCCTTTCCTCCAGTTCTTCTTCCACGACGTCGCCCGTATCCCTGGCGCCGACAAGTTCACAAGCCTCTACCTGCTGGTCGTGCTGCTGGCGGCGACCCCTTTCGGCCTCGCCGGCGGCTGGCTCTCCGACCGCCTGGGCCGGAAGATCTTCGTGTACCTGAGCGGCGCCGCGCAGGGACTGGTGGTGCTGGTCTTCGTTGTCTTCTACCCGTCCCAAACGAGCCTCTTTTTCCTGCTCGGAGTCATCTACGGACTCGGCTACGGCCTCTATTACTCGGTCGATTGGGCGCTCGCCTGCGACACGCTGCCGGACCGCGCCCGGCCGGCCAAGGACATGGGGCTGTTCCACGTCGCCTACACCCTGCCGCAGGTCCTCCTCGGCTCCGTCCTCGGGTTCGTCCTCGACGTTTTCAACCGCCAGTCGCCCAACTCCGGATACCGGGTCGTCTTCTCGGTCGCGATCGTTTTCTACATTCTGGGGACCGTGTTCGTGAGCCGCATCAAATCAGTGCGCTAGGCAGCCTGGCAGGTCAGGCGGGGTAGACCGCCACCTCGGTCGCTTTGACCGAGACCCAGACCTCGCCGCCCGCCGCCAGCCCCAGCTCCCCGACCGCCGCGGGTGTGACTTCGGCCACCAGGGAGATCCCGCCGGTGACCCGCACGCGAGCCCGGTCGCCGACCAGCTCCACGCCGTCCGCACGACCGGGCCAAACGTTGCGGGGGCTGCCTTCGGGGCGCTGCCGGTGCAAGGCCACGGCCCGTGGGTGGACCACCGCGAAAACGTCGCCGGTGGTGGGATCCGCCATGGCCAGCAGACCGCCCCCGGTGAGGCTCAAGAGGCCACCCGCCGCGACCCCCCGAAAGAGGTTCACGCCGACCAGGTCGGCCACGTACTGCGAGCGGGGCCGGGCGGTCACCTCGGCCGGCGTGCCGGACTGGGTGACGGCGCCCTGTTCAAGTACCACCAGGCGGTCGGCGAGGGCGATCGCCTCGAGCGGGTCGTGAGTGACCAGCAGGCGGATTCCCTCGAACGAGGCCAGGTGCCGCTTCAAGTCGCGCCGCACCTCGGCGCGTGTGCTGGCGTCGAGCGCGGCCAGCGGCTCGTCCAGCAGGAGCAGGCGTGGGTCCGTAGCCAGCGCCCGGGCCAGGGCTACCCGCTGCCGCTGGCCGCCCGAAAGCGAGTCCGGCCGCGCGGTGGCGTAAGCGGCGAGGTCGAGTCGTTCCAGCCAATCCCGAGCCCGCCCATCGGCAGCCTGCCGCCCGGTCCCCCTGGAGCGAAGCCCGAACGCCACGTTGTCCAGAACGCTCAGGTGGGGGAAGAGCAGGTAGTCCTGAAAGACGAAGCCGATCGGCCGGCGCTCGGTGGGGACGAACACCCGCCGCAGGGGGTCTTCGAAAGTGACGCCGTCGAGCTCGACCCGCCCGGCGCCGATGGGGAGCAGCCCGGCCAGCGCCCGCAGGAACGTCGTCTTGCCGGCGCCGTTGGGCCCGAGCAGGGCGACGACCTCGGCGTCGCTTGCTGCCAACGACACGTCGAGCCGCAGCCGGCCGAGCTGGAGGCCGACCTCGGCCGCGAGGCTCATGGGGTCCCCGCGAAATCGACAGATTTCGTTGGGTAAAGGCTCACGCCGAGCCCAGCCAGCGGTCGCGCAGACCGACCAGCACGGCCAGCGAGACGGCCAGCAGCACCAAGCTCAGGATGAAGGAGGCCTCCGGCCGCGACTCGAGGAGCAGGTAGACCGCCAGCGGCATGGTCTGGGTGCGGCCGGGGAAGTTGCCCGCGAACGTGATGGTGGCGCCGAACTCGCCCAGCGCGCGAGCCCAAGAGAGGACGGCGCCCGCGAACAGCGAAGGGGCGATGAGCGGTAGGGTCACCCGGCCGAGCACGGTCCAACGGCCGGCGCCGAGCGTGCGCGCCGCCTCCTCGTAGCGGCGGTCAAGCGAGCGCAGGCCGGCTTCGACGGTGAGGACGAGGAACGGCATCGAGACGAAGGTCTCGGCCATCACCACGCCGGCCGTGGTGAATGGCAGGGTGATCCCGAAGGCTCGCTCGAGAAACATCCCGAGCAGTCCCCGGCGGCCGAAGGCGAGCAGGAGCGCGATGCCGCCCACGACAGGGGGCAGAACCATGGGGAGCGTCGTCAAGGCTCGCAGCAGGTTGCGGCCCGGGAACTCGACCCGCGCGTAAACCCAGGCCAGGGGCACGCCAAGCAGCAGCGAGATGGCGGTCGCCGTCAGCGAGGCGACCAGCGAGAGCCGCAAAGCATCGAGGGTCTCAGGCGCGGTGAGAGCGGTCAGCGCGTCGCCCCAGGGCGCCCGCGCCAGCAGGCCGGCCAGGGGCAGGATGAAGAAAGCGGCGCCCAGCCCGGCGAGGATGCCCAGGGCGGCCGGAACCCGCTCCTGGCGAGGCTGTGTCATGAATGCGTGAAGCCGAAGCCCTGGAGAGTCTGCTGGCCGTGCGCCAGGAGGTAGTCGATGAACGCCCGGGCGGCCGCCGGGTTGCGGGCCCCCCGCAGCTCCGCGATAGGGTAGCTGGCGATCACGTTCTGGGCATCGGGGATCACGACGCCGCTCACCCTGCCGCGGGCCGCGCGCACGTCGGTCACGTAGACGATGCCCGCGTCGGCCTCCCCCAGCCCGACCTTGCTGACGACCCCCTTCACGTCCGCCTCCAGGCTGCGCGGCGAGGGTTTGACTCCCGCCCCGGCGAGCACCTGGGCAGCGTACTTGCCGGCCGGGACGTCGGGCGCCTCGGTGATGTAGAGGACGTCGGCGCGGGCCAGGTCGGCCAGCCCGCTGATGTGCTTGGGGTTGCCCGGGGCGACCACGATCTCCAGCTTGTTGGTGGCGAAGACCCGCGGTTTCCCGGCCACCAGGTTGGAGTCGACGGCCTTCTGCATGTTGGGCTGGTCGGCTGAGGCGAACACGTCGGCGCCGGCGCCCTGCTGGAGCTGAGTGAGGAGGGTCGGCGTGCCGGCGAAATTGAAGGTCGGATTGCTGCTTGGGTGGGCCGCCTTGAACCCGCCGCCGACCGCCTTGAACGCCTCCGTGAGCGAGGCGGCGGCGAAGACGCTGAGGTCACCGCCCAGCTTGTCCGGAGAGGCCGGAGCGGGCACCGATCCGCAGGCGCTGAGGACGGCCAGGGCCAGGAGGACGCACCGCTTCATCGCTCGCCCGGCAGCTCCACCACCACGTTCGTGGCCTTGACCGCGGCGACCGCGCGGACGCCGGGCGCCAGGCCGAGCTCGTCGGCGGCTTCGCGCGACATCAGGGAGACGACCCTGAAGGGGCCGGCCTGCATCTCGACCTGCGCCATCACCGTGTCCTTCAGGACCCGCGTCACGATCCCGGGGAAGCGGTTGCGGGCCGACTGGCCGACGATCGGTGGCGGCTCGACCGCCGGTGGCTGCGACGCCATGTAGCGGGCCAGGTCGGCGGCGTCGATGTGACGGTGGCCGCCCGCCGAGCGCACGGTCTTGAGTTTTTTTTATTTTTCAAGGCGACGAACGTTTTCTACTCTCGTGC
>CATPBK010000036.1 GCA_955652705.1 Candidatus Dormiibacterota bacterium
ACCTGGCCTGGAGCATCGTGGGAAGCGCCGCCGGTCCGGTGCTCACCGCCTGGTATGCGGAGCTCTTTCCGACGCGGGCACGGGCCAGCTCCCAGGCGGTCGCGGCGGTCGCCGGGGCCGTGGGTGGCATCCTGGGTCTCCAGCTCGTCGGCCTGGCTGCGCCGGCGGTGGGACTGGGGCGGGCGATCGTGTTCGTATCCATCGCGCCCCTGGCCGGCGCTCTGCTCCTCCTGCTGCTGCCGGAGACGCGAGGCGTTCAACTTCCGGACTAGCTGACCCTTCTCCGGAACGGCACCTAATCGGCTCAATTGTTCAACGCGGGCGGTAATTTGGTAAGGTAGATCAACATCTCAGGCCCCGCGATTCGTTTGCGGGCCTCCTCGGGAATCACTTTTGACTCTCCTGTATCTAGCCCTTCTCAGCGCGGCTGGTCCCGCGTGACCACGCCCAACCCCGGCGACGTCCTGCCCCTTTGGGATCCGGACATCCCAGGCGAGGTGGTTTCGGCCGGGCGGCTCTGGATCCGGATCAAGCCGGGTTCTCCCGCGGCCGCCAAGCTGAGCCTGATCCCGGGCGGGCCACGCGTCATCCTCGACGTGCTCGAGGAGAAGAAGGCGATCGAGATCGGCTACACGATCACCAAGCCTGACAAGCCGCTCGAATGCATCGGCCTCTTCAACTCCACGCTGATCCAGGGCCGGCTCGGGCGCACGCCCAAGGGCCTGGCTTTCGAGATGAGCGACTTCCAGGAGCTCGACTCCCCGGACTACCCGATCGAAAAGTCCCGCATCAACCTCACCTACCAGGAGCTGCAGCTGGTCGAGGAGTGGGACTCGGAACTCTCCGGCTTCACTGCCATCGAGCTCCGGGAGAAGGCCAAGGAGCTGCCCATCCTCGACTCCACGATGCGCTTCGTCGAGCACCTCCGCGACTTCCGCGAGGACCTTGCCGAAGCGGCCATCAGGCGCTACGAGGCGACCGAGCAGTGGGTCGAGTGCCCGCGCTGCGAGGAGCAGGTCCCCACCTCTAACGGCAGCCACTGCCCCGCCTGCCAGGAGGACCTCCGGGGCGGCGAGTACGTCCGCGCCATCCTCCACCTGGTCGGCGACCTCGACGCTCGCGTCTACCGCGGCATCGACTCCCTGACCGTCCGCTCGGCCGGCTTCCCGGAGTACCGGGGCATGTCCCTCGACCGCATCTCCGGCCAGGACCTCTGGGTCTCCTTCCGCCGCTATGACCCGCTGCCGGACGAGGGCGTCGTCCTGCCGACGGCCAGCGTCGAGATGTTCGAGGCCCAGCGCTCGGTCATCCGCCAGCTACAGATCGGGTCGCCCCGGACCGGAGCCCTGGCCGCGCTGCTGGCCGATACCGGCTGGCTGGGCTCACCGCCCCACCTGGTCCTGGAGGGCCGGCGTGCCCACCACCTTCCCGATCCCAACGAGGAGCAGTCAGAAGCAGTGGCCCGCGTCATGGGCATGCTGCCGGGCCAGCTCTACATGATCCAGGGCCCCCCCGGCACCGGGAAGACGACAGCGATCGTGGAGTCGATCCGGCGCATCCTGGGCCGCCAGAGCGGCGGCACGATCCTGCTCTCCTCGCACTCGAACGACGCGGTGGATACCGGCCAGGAGCGGCTGCTTGGGTTCTCCCACGTGCGCCAGGCCCGCATCGCCGAGCCGGGCAAGGTTCCAAGGCGCCTGCGCGGGACCCTCTTCGAAGGTGAGAACCTGCAGCAGTTCAACCTTGTCGCCGGGACCTGCAACCGGCTGGCGATCGACTCTCGCCTGCGGTTCATGGTCTTCGACTGGCTGATCCTGGACGAGGCCAACAAGGTTCGCGCCAACGAGGCCCTGGCGTTGATGCCGCTGGCCAAGCGCTGGGTCATGATCGGCGACCTAAACCAGCTGCCGCCGGTCATGGAAGAGGCTGCCTCTTCCTTCCAGATCCAGGACCCGCTCGACGAGATCGTGCGGGACGACAGCTTCTACGGCTGGATGTGGGACCGGGCTCCGACCCAGTCCAAGATCATGCTGCCGCGGCAATACCGGATGCGGGAACCGATCGGCCGCGTGGTCTCCGACCTCTTTTATGAAGGCAAGCTCATCCACGAGGCGCCCCACCCGCGGATGCCGCTGCCCTGGCCTTTCGACCGCGAGCTGGTCTGGGTCGACACCGGGGCCCAGGAGGAGTACCGGGACGCTCAGCGCAGTGTCGCCAACGAGTTCGAGGTGGCCCTCTGCAAGGACATCACGACGATCATCCGCAAGCGCGTCAGGAAGGCGAAGCTGGCGGTCATCGCGATGTACAACTCGCAGGTCAACCGGCTCCAGAGCGCGCTGAAGGGCATCGTCCCACCCGACGACATCGAGTCGGTCGACGCCTTCGAGGGCCGCGAGTCGGACGCCGTCATCCTCTCGCTGGTGCGCTCCAACGACCGTGCCGCGATCGGCTTCTTGAACGACCCGAACCGCGTCAACGTGGCCATCTCCCGCGCCAAGAAGCTGCTCGTGATCGTGGGTGACTCGAAGACGGTGATCGGTGGCGCGCCCGAGCTCTTCGGCCCTCTCTTCGAGCATTCCCAGGAGGACGGGCTGGTGGCGGGCGTCGGTGCCGTCGTGACGGCCTGCCAGCGGGTCGGCATCCGTTCCCAGGTCCAGCGGCTCTCGCGGCCGCGACGGGGTGATCGCCGCCGCAACCGGCGCCGGCGGCGGTCGCGCGACGGCCAGGAGGTGGCCAGCGTCAACGGCGAGTCCCCGGCGGAGGTCGCGCAGCCGATGGAGCCGGTCAGTCCCGAGCCGAACGGGCAAGTCCCGGCGCCCGCCGAGGCTCCCCGCCGGCGGTCCCGGCGCCGCCGGCCGGCTGAGCCGGCTCCTGAGGCCCCCGAAGCCACCGCGGAGCCGATCTCCGAGGGCTAAAGCGTGCGCGGGTTGCTCACGCCCGAGCACCTCGGCGCCCTGGCCGTGACCATCGCCATCTGTGCCGTCGTAGTCGTCGCCGCCCGCTGGTGGCCGGGCGCCTGGACTGACTGGTTCAGCCGCGCGCTGGCCCTTGTCCTGGTAGTTAACGAGGTCAGCTGGTGGATCGTGAGCTGGCGCAGCGGCCTCTGGACCGTGACCGGCTACCTGCCGCTCCAGCTCTGCAGCGCGGCCACTTTCGTGGCGGCGGCCGGACTCCTGTGGCGGCGCCCATTCCTGGTCGAGCTGACCTGGTTCTGGGGCGTGGCCGGCACGCTCCAGGCGATCCTGACCCCGGACCTGGTCCAGCACTTTCCGGACTACTGGTTTCTGCAGTACTACCTCGGACACGGCGGCATCGTGCTGGCAGCTCTCTTTCTGACGCTCGGCCTGGGGTTCCGACCTCGGCCCGGCGCGGCCCTGAGGGCGTTTGTAGCCACTCTCGCCGTGACCGCCGCCATCGGGCTGGCCGACCTAGTCACCGGCGGGAACTACATGTATTTGCGCCGCCCCCCGCCGGGCCCCACCCTGCTCGACCTGATGGGGCCCTGGCCCTGGTACATTGCCGGCGGCGCGCTTCTCGCCGCCGCCTTTTTCCTGGCGCTGGAGCTGCCCTTCAGGGTTCGCAAGAGGGCCAACCCTTAAGCTGTACAGCTCCCAAGATCACGCGACAGTGCCGAGACCCTGACGGGCGTCGTCATCTTCGGCTGCGCCGAAGACTCGCCCCTGGAGTGGCCCATCTGCGGCGTTGGCTCCTGCGCTCCTCGCTCACGCATCTTCGGATGCGCTTCCCTGCGGTGCTCGGCGCCGCCTGGCATTTGGGGCACCCAGAGACGATCTGTCGGGTGCCCCTGAGAGCCGTACACCTTAAGCTGTTGCGCGCCTAAGCAGATGAGCGATTGTGTCTTCTGTCAGATCGTCGAGGGCGCGGCTCCGGCCAGCGTCGTCTATGCGGACGCGACGCTGATCGCGATCATGGACATCCAGCCGATCAACCCCGGCCACGCGTTGGTGATCCCGCGGCACCATGCCGGGCTGCTGTCAGAGCTGGCGCCCGGTGAGGGCGTCGCCTGTTTCGCGGTCGCCCAAAACGTCGCCAGAGCGCTCCGAGAGTCCGGCCTCGGCTGCGAGGGCGTGAACCTCTTCGTGGCCGACGGCGAGGCCGCCTTCCAGGACGTTCCCCACTTCCACATCCACGTGATCCCACGTTTTGTGGGCGACGGATTCAGCCTGACCTTTCCGCCGACCTACGGCGAGCCGGTGGAACGGACCGAGCTAGACGACAGCGCGGCCCGGATCCGGACAGCGCTCGGATAACGCGACCGGGCCTAGCGGGTGTGGGCCGCGGTCAGCTCGCCGATCGCGCGGGACAGCGCGGACGGCGTCGTCCTGGTCTTGAGGAGGGTCCGAGCGACCCCAGCCGGCGGCCGTTCATAAGCCTCCTGGTCGTTGGTCAGGAGCACCACGGTGGCGCCCCGCTTGACCAGGGCGGTCACGACCTCCCGCCCACTGCCGTCGGGAAGGCGGGAATCGACGCAGATGACATCCGGAGTGGAACGTTCGAACAGCATCTCAGCCGTGGCCACATCGGCGGCCAGGTCGACCCGGTAGCCGTCCATGCGCAGCTTGATCGCGTAAAGCTGGCCGATGCTCGGATCGTCTTCGACGAGGAGGACCTTGCGTTGGGCTTGAGTCATCGGGGGGAGAGGATACAACCCAACAGGAAAGCTGTGTAGCAACAAACCGGAGTCATCTGACTTCAACAACTGCCGAAAACCGGGGGTGGGTCGCTTATTTTCTTAGGGGTGCCGTTCGTGCCCGACTGGGAGATCCTGGCCGAGCAGGATTTGCCGGCCCACCAGCAGATGGCGCTCGACGAGGTGCTGCTGGAAAAGGTGGCGGCCGGAGCCCGAGTGCCGATGCTCCGCTTCTGGGGCTGGATCGAGCCCACCCTTGTTCTGGGGTCGAGCCAGTCGGTCGCCAACGAGGTGGACGAGGCCGCCGCCGGCCGCCACGGTTTCACGATCACGAGGCGGCTCTCGGGCGGCGGCACGATGCTGGCCGAGCCTGGCCGGACCGTGACCTGGTCGCTCTACCTGCCGGCCCAGGTGGTCGCGGGGATGTCCTTCCGGGAGTCCTACGCCTACCTGGACGCCTTCGCCGTCCAGGCTCTGCGGAATCTGGGCGTGGACGCCGCCTACCGGCCAATCAACGACATCGTTTCGCCTGCCGGCAAGATCGCAGGCGCGGCCCAAGCCCGCCGGCGGGGCGCCCTTCTCCACCACACCACGCTGGCCTATTCGATGACGCCCGGGTTGCTCACCGAGCTGATCCGGATCGGCCGGCCCAGCGTCGCGACGCGCGGCGTGCGCAGTGCGGCCAAGGTGGTCTCCCCCGTGGACACTCTGGTCAGCGTCTCGCGAGCGGACCTGCTGGCGGCGCTGGCCCTGGAGGCGGGCGGGCACCCCGGCTCGCTCGAGCCGGCCGAGCTGGCCGCGGCCGAGCAGCTGGCCGCCACGAAGTACGCGCGCCCGGAGTGGATCTACCGCATCAGGTGAAGAGCGTCGCCACGCCGGCCACCAGCAGGGCGCCGACCCAGATCAGGTCGAGGTTGACCCAGGCGCGCCGCAGCAGGCCCAGCCCGAACCGGTCGTAGACCAGCACTGCGACGATGCCCATGACGGTCAGCATCGCCGTCGTGTGGAGGGTGGCGGCAGCCAGCGCCTGGAGGACGCCGGCCGGCACCTGGAGCTGGCCTGGCGCCGGCACCTGGAGTCCGAGGTAGAGGGGAACGGCCATCAGGCCCGCGCCGTGCGCGGAGGACATCAGGAAAGACCAGGCGGCCAGCCCGACGAGGCTCAATCGCATCCCGAGGTAGGGATGCAGCCGCCGCCGGAACAGCAGGAGGAGGGCGAAGCCGAGCAGTGTGCCGGCGGCCGCGAATCGGAGTCCGCGCTGGTCGAGGAACGGCCGGGCCAGGGCCGCCGCCAGCAGGATGGCGGCAACCGAGCCCTCGTGCCCGATTGCGATGGGCAGGAGCGAGACGAGTATGGCCCGCCGCGATTTCTGCTGGAGACCTCGCGCGACGGCGAAGAGCCACCCCATGCCGGGATTGACGCCGTGGTAGGCGCCCAGCACGACCAGGCCCGTCCAGTACGCCGACCAGGTCACCGCGTCAGGAGAAGCAGTAGGAGTCGGAGGAGGCGTCGCCCCCCTGGAGGTGGACCTGGTGGGCCCTCTGCTCGAACTGGACGAAGAAATTCGGGTCGGCCTTGAGCCCACCGTCAGGAGTGGCGTCGAGCTTGGTTGCCCAGCTCTTGAGCCCGTCTGGGTAGAACTGGTCGTCCCAGGTCGCGTAGAGCGAGTTGCTGAGGTAGACGCGCTTCCCGTCGCGGCTCACCTCGACCATCTGAGGGCCTCCGTTGAGCGGCTCGGAGGCCGGGTGCGGTGAGCGTTCGACGATGCCGCCGAGCCGGACCGAGCCCGTCTCCCGCGGCTTGAAAGGATCGGCGACGTCGTACCGTTTGAGCTCGCCGGTTCCCCAGCAGGAGACGTAGAGCCAGCGGTCGTCGAGCGAGAGGTTGATGTCGGTCACAAGAGGCGGCACCGCCTTGAACGGCTGCAGGACGGGCGGCAGCTGGCTCGGATCCGCGGGCTCGGCCGGGATCGAGATGACCTTCTCGGCGGCCCACTCCCCGCTGTCCTTGCGGTGCCAGGTCCAGATCGAGGCGCTGAGGTCTTCCAGGCTGGTGACGACCCCGACGAAACCCCAGGTTTGGTTGGGGTCGTGGGAGGGCCGCAGCTCGAGAGGCATCTGGTGCTGTGAGCCGAGGTCGATCGTTTGCTTCAACGCGCGCTTCGGCAGGTCCCAGATGTGGAGCCTGTGGCCGTAGCCCCCGCTCAGCAGGATCTCGCCGTTCAGGCCCGACTCGACCATCTTCGGCGTACCCCACTCGCTGCTGATGAGGACGTCCTGGCCGAGGTGCCACCAGAAGTCGTATGCGAGCTCCTGCCCGCCGCGGTCCTTCTCCCAGGCGCCCTTCACCTCGAAGGTCTCGTGGTCGAGGATGAAGATGCCGCCGGGCCCGCCGCCGTCCGGCGCTCCGAGCGCGCTCATGTAAATGCCGTCCGGGCCGCAGTGCGAGGTGTGCGGCCGGCTGTAGTTCGCCTTGCGAGCAAGCTCTTCGGGCTCGATGACCTTGCTCAGCTTCGGCGCGCGCGGGTCACCCTTGATGTCGATGATGTGGATCCGGGACGACCGCAGGCCGGGCACGACGAGATACCGGCGTTCGACGTGGGGGTGGGGCGCCCAGGGGCAGAGCGCCGAGCTGCACGCATTCCAGCCGAAGTGGTGGAGCTCGTCGCCCGTGTGAGGCATCTCCAGGCGGCCGACCCGCTTGCCGAAGTCACCGGACTTCGGGTCCACGTCGAGAACCTCGAGCGCGTCCGGTGTCTTGGCCGTGGGGTCGAAGGTGACGATGTAGGCGAGGGTCTCGGGCGGGGCTTCGGCGGCCGTACGCGCGGACGGATAGAAGGTCGGATCGGGTTTCAGCAGAGTCGCCATGCGCTGGTACTCCCGGGTCACGGGCGGGTGGGCAACCGCTGGTCAGGTTAGCAGGCCCTCAGAATGAACCTCATGAATCAAACCGCCGTCGAGGAAGCCATCCGGCGGGTCGAGACGACCCCCCTGCGCGAGCTGGTCAACGTCTCCGTCGAGGACGTCCAGGCTCAGATGGACAGCCTGCTCAACCCGGAGCTGGACAGCTCCTCCTTCTACCACCGCTGGGAGACTCAGCAGTGGGCGGTCTCCGACCTCGATTTCAGCCAGGACGTAAAGGACTGGGCGAACCTCCCGGCGCCGGTCCAGAAGCAGCTCCGGATCACCATGACCCTCTTCTTCCTCGGCGAGCAGATCGTCACCGACACGCTGGCGCCCGTCCTCCACGCGGCGCCCCTCGAGGACGAGCGAATCTTCCTGGCGACCCAGATCGCCGACGAGGCGCGCCATACGGTCTTCTTCCAGCGCTACTTCGAGGAGGTCCACGGTCACGCCGGCGGCATCCACACCGCGATGACCGAGCTCAAGCCGAAGACCCGTGCCGGCTACCAGCGGATCTTTTACGTGGAGCTGGTCAACGCCATCGACAAGTGCCGGCTGGATCCGAAGGATGTGCGCGCCTTCGTGGAGGCGGTCGTCACCTACCACTTGGTCATCGAGGGCTACCTGGCGCTGGGCGGGCAGCGGACTGTGCTGCGCATCCTGCGCCGGGTCGGGCTGCTGCCGGGCTTCGTCTCCGGGTTCACCGCGGTGGCCCGGGACGAGTCGCGTCACATCGGTTTTGGAGTGCTGGCCTTGAGGCGCCGGGTCGAAGCCGACCCGGAGATGGGCCGCGTTATCGCCCGGAAGGTGCTGGACCTGCTGGAGCCGGCCGTGGCGGTCGTGGTGGGACCAGACGAGCGCCTGCCTTTCGAGCACATCAGCGAGATCCCGGAGCCGCTTCGGGTCGATCCGCTGGAGGCGCGCGAGTTCGCCATAGATTCGCTCTTGAAGCGGCTGCGGGCGGCCGGCCTGACCGCGCTGGCCTGCGAAGAGATCGGAACCACGATGTATGGGCTCTATGACCGGATGTGGGCCGACTACGAACGGAACCATGGCGTTCCCCACCCGGTGACCTGGTACCGGGAGCAGACGAAAGCCGCTGAAGCGACCGCCTAACCTGCGGCCCCCACCCAACCCTCCCCCAGAGGGGGAGGCGAGGACGAGCGCCTGACGACCAGCCGGCCCTCTTCCCTGCTGACGGGCATTGCGAAGTCGAACCGGTCCGGCTGCAGCGCCAGGTCCAGGTCGGAGGGCGGAAAGCCCGGCCACTGGGCGGCGCTGATCCGGCGGTAGCGGTCCGAGTCGTAGAGCGGGCCGAGCAGACCCCCGACGTCGGGCGGCCGGCCGCAGAGCAGGCCGGCGATGTACTCGGCGCAGGCCCGATCCTCGAGGTGGCCGGAGGGCTCTCCCATGGCCACGAGGGTGACCAACGGCGGATGGAAGCCGGCGATGTACGTGGCTGTAGCGGCGGCCACTACCAGGCTGGCCGCGACCACCCGCTCGGCGCTCGCGACCGCCGCCGCGACGCCCTGGGTGCCGGCGCTGCTGCGCTGGATCAGCGTGCGGTCCTGCAGGTCCTGCCTGGCCAGCAAGGTGGGCGAGTTGCTGATCTCGATGCCCTCGACGGGCAGCCCGTCGACCTCGGCCGAGACGATGGACCCGGGGATCGCCCGCTGCAGCGCCAGTGCGTCTTCGACTTCGGTCACCAGGATCGACTCGCGGGCGCCGCTCGCCAGGGCGTAGGCGCAAACCGTGAAAGCGCGCAGCACGTCGACCACCACCGCCAGGCCTCGCGCACTCCTGGCGCCCTCCAGGCCGCCCACGATCTCGATCCTCAAATCTGGACTTGCGTCCCCACGCCTCGTGCGAGGGCCGTCCTGTAGACGAGGCCCGCCGCGGCCGCGTCCTCCACCGCGTGGCCCATCGATTTGTAGACGGTGACCTGCTCGCGGCTCGTGCGCCCCCGGCGGGTGCCGGCCAGCAGCTCGCCGAGCTCGACCGCGCTCTCCGGGTCAAGACCCTGCAGCTCGGCACTGCCGGCGGGCGGTGGCAGGAAGCCGGTGCGTGACTCCACCGCCAGCAGCCCGGCCCGGACAGTCTCCGCATCCAGCTCCCCGCCCTTGATGTTGGAGCCGACCGAGGTGACGTGGACGCCCGGGCTGAGCCATTCGCGCCGGAGGACGGGCTCGGCGGCGTCGGTGCAGCAGCAGACCACGTCGGCGCCGCGGACCGCGGCTTCGAAGGTGTCGGCCACCCGCGCGTCGAAGTCGCCGGCCAGCTGCTCGGCGTGGGCCCGGTCCCGGCTGGCGACGCGGACCTCGCTGAAGGTACGGACCAGGCGATGGGCCTCCAGGTGGGAGCGCCCCTGGACCCCGGCTCCCAGGACCGCCAGCACGGCGGCGTCGGTCCGGGCCAGCAGGTCGGTGCTGACTGCCGCGGCGGCCCCAGTGCGGGCGGCGGTGATATGCGTGCCGTCGAGGAGCGCGATGGGCGTACCGGTCTGAGGGTCGAAGAGGGCAATGACCGCCTGGTGGGACGGCAGGCCACGGTCGTGGTTGCCGGCGAAGACCGAGACCAGCTTGGTCTCCAGGATGCCGTCGGCGTATCCGGGCATGGCGCCCAGCAGGCCGCGATCGGGGACGAAGGTGGCGATCCGGGGCGGCACCGAAGCGCGGCCCGCGCTCAGCTCGACGAAAGCCCGGCGCAGCGCGTCGAGGAGCTCCGGGAGATCGAGCAGTCGCTTCACCTCAGCCTGGCTGAGGATGAGCACCTAGTGGACCTCTGGTTGGCTTAGTAGCGGACTCGGGACCGGCCGAGGACCGCCAGCGAGAACATCAGGCAGGCGACCATGGCCAGGACGACGACGGGGACCAGGTCACCCCGGGCGGAGGCCATCACCAGCGCGGCGCCCAGGAGCATGAAGCCAAGGCCCTGGTAGCGGGTCCAGGAGCGCGCCGCCGGCTTGGTGGCGCCGGGCCCGGCCAGGAAGCCGAGCGCCTTCGGGAAAACGGCCAGGCCGACGCCCTCGATGAGGACCAGCGCACCGATGATCAGAAGGCCGAAGTGGACGATGGCGCTCATTGGCTGCGTGATTCTAGACCAGGGGTTCCGGGCCGACAGCTAGAGATGAGCGGAGTCGCCACCAACCGGCAGCGGCCCGCAGGGGGCCTCAGATCCGGTGTTCGGTCCCGGACCCCTGGTCTTAGACGGGGAGGTGCCCGACGTCATTCCAGAGCTGCACGACGCCACCGCGGTCGGCCGCCCGGAGCACGCTCAGTGCCGCCGTGTCAAGCGCCAGCCGGCCGCCGGCCGTCGCCGGCAGTCCGAGAAACGCGAGTGCGATGGCCCGAATGAAGTGGCCGTGGCTGAAGGCGATCAGCCTGCTCGCCTCGGCGGGCAGCTGGTCGAGGAAACGCCGGGCCCGGACGATCACCTGGGCCGGGGTCTCGCCACCTGGGCAGCCGTCGGCCCAGAGATCCCAGCTCGGCACTCTCCTGAGGATCTGAGCCGAGGTCAGGCCCTCGTAGTCGCCGTAGTCCCACTCGCGGAGCAGATTCGTGACGACCGCGCCGGGGAATCCGGCCAGGCGCGCCGTGTCACGGGCTCGCCTGAGCGGGCTGGAGTAGGCCGCGTCGAAATGGATCCCCTGAAGGCGCTGCCCGAGCGATCCCGCCCGCGCCTCACCTTCGGGCAGAAGAGGCAGGTCGGTGCGCCCTGTGTGCCGGCCGTTCTGGCTCCACTCGGTCTCGCCGTGGCGGGCGAGATAAAGCTCTACCTGCCCATCACCTCAGGCCGCCCTGTTCGAAGGCTGCGCCCGGCTGCTTCGATGACCGCCCCCGCGCGGAAGCGTTTGGCGGGGTTGACGCAGACCAGGCCCACCTCCGCCTTCAAATCCTGGGCTTTCACGGCTTCGTTGACCGCCTGTACGAGCCGGTTGGCGGCGTGGGCGGTCCCGCTCAGCTCCGCCTCAGGCAGGATGATCAAGAACTCGGCCGGCATCCGTTTCAGGAGCCCTGGCGTGTCGACGTCGCGGAGCGAGTTGATCAGCGCGGCCGCCATCGCCTTGAGGCCGTCGGGGTTGCCCGACCCCTGGTCGGCCTGGGTGCGCAGCTCGACCAGGAGGATGCCCAGCCAGCGACCGTAGCGGTGGCCTCGGGCCAGCTCGTCCTCGAGGATGGGGCGGATGAACCGCTCGTTGAAGAGCCGCGTCTGGCGGTCGACCACGTGAAGCGGAAGCGCTTCCGGATCATCGATGCGGACGCCGCAGCTGGGGCAGTAGGTGGCGCCAGCCGGGACCGGCGAGCCGCAGGCGGGGCAGGCTTGGGAGCCGTCCGCTCGGCGCCGCAAAAGGTCGCCTACAGGCATGGCGTAAACGAGGATAGCAGCGGGCTTGAAGCGGTCGGCCGGCGGGCTGCCTGAACTAGCTGGCGGCGGCGACCGCGCTGCCCAGCCAGGTGTCCGCCCAATCGGTGACGGAGGTAAAAATGGGCTGCAGCGCGCGGCCCCTGGCGGTCAGCCGGTAGCTCACTCGGACCGGCGGGCCGGGATCGACAAGACGCTCCACCAGGCCTTCGGTCTCGAGCTCGCGCAGGCGCTCGGTGAGCACCCGATCGGAGATGCCAGGGATCCCGGTCAGGAGCTGGTTGAAGCGCGCTGGCTTGCTCATCAGCGTCCTCACCACCGTCCCCGTCCACCGCTTCCCAATCAGCTCGATCGCCCGCTGGAAACGGGCGTCGTGGTCTCCCCCTGCCTGCGCCACGACGGCCATTCTAGGCGTTAGCTGCGGCGCAGGCGAGAAGTTTTTCGGGACCGGGCATGGCCGGCAAGGATACATGTGGGAGGGCGGTGGGTCGAGCCAAGTTTGGCCGCCCGGATTGTTATTGATCGCGTTATCAGGAAAGATGAAATTGGCCAAGAATTTCGGGAGCGGCTCGAACCCCTCTCGCAGTCCAAAACGGGATGCCGTATGGTGAAGCTAGGTCGCGAAACCTGGAGGTGTGTGGGTGGATTATCAAGTGAGGGACGAGGAGGTCCAGGTCCTTTTCGTAGAGGACGATCCGGCCGTCGCTCAGATGTACAAGCTCAAGCTGGAGCTGGATGGCTACGTCGTCACGGTGGCTCCCGACGGCGAGGCCGGCCTACGCATGGCTCGCGAGGACCGGCCGGACATCATCTTCCTGGACATCCGCCTGCCGAAGATGGACGGCTTTGCCGTGCTCGAGGAGCTGCGCGCCGACGAGCAGACGAAGGAGATCCCGGTCGTGATCCTCTCCAATTACAGCGAGCAGGAACTGGTCGAGCGCGGCCTGAACCTGGGCGCGCTGGAATACCTGATCAAGAGCGAGACGACGCCTGCCAAGCTCTCCAAGGGCGTCGAAGGCTGGCGGTCCGAACCGAGCGAGCCCCGGCGCAGCTAATCCAAGCAGGCTGCTGAGCGGCCGGCCCTCGGCAAGAAGGCCGGCCGCAGCTCCTTTTTAAGAAAGGATTTTCCGGATTTAGCTAGCCCTTGGTGACGATCGTGCCCGCCACCTTGTCATGGATCGCCTGCCTCTGTGGATCCCAGAGCATCCAGAGCCAGCCGATGGCCCCGACGAGGCAGATGGTGAAGCCAGCCTCGATGCTCCAGATGAACCCGCGGAGGATCGACTTGCCCATGCTCGGGAACTGCCCCGTTTGCGCATCGCGGACGACGAAACCGAACGGCATCATGCCGATGCTCTGGCCGCGGCTGCTCCAGAGATACCCGAAGTAGGCGAGGTCGACTATGAGGTTGATGATCCCGGAGATTCCCTGCAGCTTGATCACGCTGAAGATCCCGCTGATGACGACGTTGATGATGATGAGGATGACGAAGTCGATGAGCCCGCCGAGGATCCGGAGGCCGGGCTCGGCCAGGTTGCCGGCCACCATCGCGCCCGGCTGCTGCATGGCATACCCGCCACCTGGCGGAGGGGCGTAGCCGCCACCGGAAGGCGGAGGCGCGTAGCCACCACCAGACGGCGGGGGCGAGTAGCCACCACCAGAAGGTGGAGGCGGCGGCTGGTAGCTGGGCGGAGGC
>CATPBK010000037.1 GCA_955652705.1 Candidatus Dormiibacterota bacterium
GACGAACGTGCCGGTCGTGCCAAGCCCGGCCACGAAATGGGTCACGCGGCCGCCGGTCTGCTCCAGGATCTCGACCCCGGTCCCGTCGTAGTGCGCGCGCCAGTTGGCGGGGTTCGAATACTGGTCCGGGTAGAAGTACTCCTTCGGCGAAGCCTCGACCAGCTCGCGAACCAGCCGGATGGCGCCGTCCGAGCCTTCGAGCGGATCCGAGAATTGAATCTCCGCGCCGTAGGCGGCGACCAGTTCCTTGCGCTCCTCGCTCACGTTGCGGGGCATGACGAGCTTCACCGGGTAGCCCTTGGCCGCGCCCACCAGCGCGTAGGCGATGCCGGTGTTGCCGGACGTGGAGTCGATGATGGTCTGACCCGGGCCGAGGGCACCGCGCCGTTCCCCGTCCTCGATCATGGCCAGCGCCGCGCGGTCCTTCACTGAGCCGCCCGGGTTGAACCACTCCGCCTTGGCGTAGACCTCGAGGCGCGGGAACTTCCGCTCGAAGAGGCGGATCTTGAGCAGGGGCGTGTTGCCGACGAGTTCGAGGAGGCGCCGGGCCTCGGCGCGGTCGCGGATCATCACGTGCTCGGTCCAAGTTTAGGTACCAGGTATCCGGGGCCCGGAATTCCGAGCCCCGGAGCTGCACGCGGCTACGCGGTCAAGCCGCTAGGGCTTGATGTTCTGGTTCAGGTGGAAAAGGTTGTCCGGGTCGTATTTCTTCTTGACGCTGGCCAAGCGGCCGTAGTTGACCCCGAAGTTGGCCGGCGCGCGGTCCTGGTCGTCCGCTGACGCAAAGTTGATATAGCCGCCTTCGTCCGAGTGAAGAGCCGTCGCCTTGTAGTAGTCCTTGACCCATTGCGTGTTGGCCTGGTTCTGGGCGGGGTCCGGCCACATGCCGGCGATAACGGTCGCGAAGGTGGCATCGCGATGACCGAAGGCCGTGGCGTCGGAGGCGACCCGATGGCAGGCCCCGTTGATCGAATAGATGTGCATCGTGGAACTGACGACCGGGACCGTCGGCCCGTGCTTCAGGTGGGCGTCGATGGCGTCGTCGGTCAGCTTGGAGACGAAGTTGGCCTTCCAGTAATGCTGCAGGCCGGCCGGATAGAGTCCGTCAAAGGCGCTGTTGAGCGCCGGGTAGGGCATCGGTCCGACCATCTCCGCCACAACCGGCGCCACGTCGTGGAAAGGCTTAAAAGCGCGCTCACCCTCCTCGACCGGACCGGCCCAGCAGCCGACCATGAGGGCGAAGGTGTCGCCGTGCCGGTTCTCGGGGATGAAGGGCAGCGGCGGGGCGATCTGAAAGGCGGGAAAGAGCCCCATCTGCTCAGGAGCGTCCGTGATGTAGTCGCGGTAAAAACGGAGCACGTCAGCGGCGTCCTTCAGCTCGTAGAACATGGGCCCGCCGTAGATGTCTTTGACGGGATGGACCTTGAACTCGAAGGAGGTTACGACACCGAAGTTGCCGCCACCGCCGCGGAGCGCCCAGAAGAGGTCGTCGTTTTCCTGCTCACTGGCGATCAGCAGCCGGCCGTCGGCGGTCACCACGTCAGCCGAGACGAGGTTGTCGAGCGACAGTCCGAAGCCTCGCGCCAGGTAGCCGATGCCGCCGCCGAGCGTCAGCCCGCCGACTCCGGTGGTCGAGATAATGCCTCCGGTGGTGGCCAGGCCGAAGGCGTGCGTGGCCGCATTGAAGTCGCCCCACGTGGCTCCGCCTTCGGCACGAGCCCTCCGGTTCTTCGGATCGACGCGTACGCCCCGCATCGCTGAAAGGTCGATTACGAGTCCGCCGTCGCAGGTGCCGAAGCCCGGCACGCTGTGGCCTCCGCCGCGGATGGCCAGGTCGAGCTGGTTCTCCCGCGCGAAGTTCACTCCGGCCATCACATCGCCAGCGTTCGCGGCTCGCAGCACGGCTGCGGGCCGGCGGTCGATCATGCCGTTGTAGACCTTGCGCGCCACCTCGTAGCCGTCATCCCCGGCGGCCGTGACCTGCCCGCGTACCTGCTCCCGCAGCTTTTCGACCGTGAGCGTGATCATTGGCGCTCCCTCCCCACCTAAGCTCGCCTGCAGGCCCCCGTTTTACACCGTCACGGCTGAGATTGCTACAGGAGATGGATGAGCAGGATGCCGATGCCGGCAAATGCCGCACCGGCCGCGTACCCCACGAGACTCCGCCTGACCAGGCTGCCGCCCTCCGGCGCGAGGATGTTGAGGACCGCCTTGCCGAGCAGCAATCCCGCGCCGGCCACCGCTAGGGAGGGATGCCGGTCGGGCGTGGCCAGCGTCCCGTAGATGACGATGCCGCCGAAGAGCAGAACCTCGAAGAGCTGGGCGAAGGTGTACGGCCGCACCGGCTCAGGGACTGAGCGCCTGCGCGAAGTCCTCAACGATGTCTTCGGGCTCCTCCAGCCCCACTGAGACCCTGACCGTACCCGGCCCGATCCCGAGCGCCGCCCGCTCCGCGGCGGTGAGCGCGCGGTGGGAGGTCACCTCCGGATGCGAGATGGTGGTCTCGACGCCGCCCAGGCTGGCGGCGAAGGTGGTCATCGTGAGTCTCTCCATCAGGCGCTGGACCGCGGGCCGGCCGCCGTCGAGCTGGATCGCCAGCATGCCACCGGCGCCGTCCGGCAGCAGCCGGCGAGCGACCTCCTCTTGCGCCGAGCCGGGCAGCGTCGGGTAGTGGACTCCGTTGACGCCGGGCGCTTCCCGGAGAGCTTCGGCCAGCCGGAGAGCGGTGGCGCTATGACGCGGCATCCGGAGGGCGAGCGTTCGCAAGCCGCGCAGCGCCAGCCAGGCCTCGAAAGGACCGAGTGTTGTCCCGAACATGACCGAGCGGCGGCGAGCTTCCGCGGCCAGGGCCGCCGGGCCCGCAACAACGCCCGCGATGAGGTCGCTGTGGCCGCCGATGTACTTGCTGGCGCTGTGTACGACGGCGGTCGCCCCCAGCTCCAGCGGGCGGCAGAGGATGGGGGTGGCGAAAGTGTTGTCGACCAGGACGGGCACGCCCAGCTCGGCGGCGAGCCGCGCCACGACCGGCAGGTCGGCGACTCCCACGAGCGGGTTGGTGATCGTCTCCGAGAGCGCAAGTCCGGCGCCGGCGAGAGCTTTGCGCAGCGCCTCCTGGTCGTCAAAGTCGACCAGGCGCAGCGCATAGCCGGCCGGTTCCAGCTCGTTGCGAAAGAGCGCCAGTGTCCCTCCGTAGAGGTCGAGCGGCGCCACGATCGGCGCCGGCTTCGGCGCCAGCGCTCGCACAGCGACCAGGATCGCGGCCATGCCGGACGAGGTGGCGACCCCGGCCACGGCCCCTTCCAGCTCGGCTACGGCCGTCTCCAGCATGGCGACGTTTTCATTGGAATTGCGCCCATAAACGTGCCCGGGACGGTCCCCCCGCGCGACCGCGTCATAGTCTTCCAGGTCGTCGTAGACCCAGACGCTGGTCTGGTAGATGGGCGGCGCGAGTGAGGCTCGCGCCCCCGCCTGGTAACCTCCGTGGACCGCCTTGGAGCCGGGCCTCACCGGCGCGTCACACGCGTCACCCGCTGCCGAACCGGGAACCGGCGGCATAGCGGGCCGCCGCTCCCAGCTCCCGCTCGATCTCGAGAAGCCGGTTGTACTTGGCGACCCGTTCCGACCGGGCAGGGGCACCGGTCTTGATTAGGCCGGCTCCGGTCGCGACCGCGAGGTCGGCGATGGTGGTGTCCTCGGTCTCGCCCGAGCGATGCGAGATCACCGCCCTGTACTCGTTGGCCCGCGCCAGGTCGATGGCGCCGAGCGTCTCGCTGAGAGTTCCGATCTGGTTCACCTTGATCAGGATCGAATTGGCGACGCCGCGCTGGATGCCCTCCTCCAGCCGCCGCACATTTGTCACGAAGAGATCGTCACCGACCAGCTGTACGGTCTCGCCGAGCGCTTCGGTCAGCTGCTTCCAGCCGTCCCAGTCGTCCTCCGCCATACCGTCCTCGATCGACACGATCGGGTACTTGCCGGCCCAGTCCTTATAGAGCTCGATCAGGCCGGCCGCGTCCAGGGAGCGGCCCTCGCCGGCCAGCTCATACATGCCTTCGTGGTAGAACTCGGTGGCCGCGGCGTCGATGGCCAGAGCAACGTCCTGGCCGGGCTGGTAGCCCGCCTCGCCGATCGCCTCGAGGAGCAGCTTCAGGGCCTCCTCGTTGGATTCCAGCTTGGGCGCGAAGCCCCCCTCGTCCCCCACGCCGGTCGCCAGGCCGGCGGTATTGAGCACCTTCTTCAGCGCGTGGTAGACCTCGGCCACGGCCCGGATCCCATCGCTAAAGCCGGCTGCGCCCACCGGGCAGACCATGAACTCCTGGAGGTCGAGGCCGTTGTCGGCATGAACCCCGCCGTTCAGGACGTTGGCCATGGGCAGCGGCAGGAGGCCGGCCTGGGCGCCGCCAAGGTAGCGGTAGAGCGGCAGGCCGACCGAGCCGGCCGCGGCGTGGGCAGCGGCCAGCGACACTCCTAGGATGGCGTTGGCGCCAAGGCGGGACTTGTCGTCGGTGCCGTCGAGGTCGTTCAGGGCCTGGTCGAGGCCGGCCTGGTCGAGGACGTCGAGGCCCGTCACCTCCGGCGCGATCACCTCGACCACGTTGCGGACCGCCCGCAGCACGCCCTTCCCGCCGTAACGCTGGCGGTCGCCATCACGCAGCTCGACGGCTTCGTGGGCGCCGGTCGAGGCACCCGAAGGCACGATGGCCCGCCCGCTGGCGCGGGCGGTGTGGACGGTGACCGAGACAGTGGGGTTGCCGCGCGAGTCGAGCACTTCCAGGGCGCCCACCCCCTCGATTGCTATCACCGCGAAGCCAGTCTAGAAGTCCGCGTTAACAGGCCGCCCGGACGGAGCTGTCAGGTCGAGAACCCATAGTCGAGGAACCGGACCGCGTCGCCGTACACGATGTCCGAGCCCATGAGCACCGCCAGCAGGTGGCGGTTGCCTCGGGTCGCGGTGGCGACGATGCAGAGCCCCGCGACATCTGTGAAGCCCGGCTTCAGCCCGGTTGCGCCCGGGTAGATGGCGAGGAGATGGTTGCCATTCGTGAGCGAATACGCCTTATGCAGCTCCGAGCCCTGGATCGTGTACTGGCGGGTGGGGGCCGCCTGCACGATGAAAGGGTAGGTCCGCACGATGTACGCGGCCAGGATCGCGAGGTCGTAGGCGGTCGTGTAGAGGCCCGGATCGTCGAGCCCGCTGGGCGTGCTGAAGTGGCTGTCGCGCATACCGATGTCAGCCGCCTTGTGGTTCATGGCGGCGATGAAGTCGGGGCGGGGAATGATGCCGCTCGCGAGCGCCTCGGCCGCGTCGTTACCGGAGGGGAGCAGCATCCCATAGAGCAAATCACGGACCGTCAGCGTCTCCCCCGCTTCGAGGCCCATGCGGCTCGGCTCGGCGGTGGCCGCGGCGCCCGTCACCTTGACTGGGGTCTCGAGGTCGGCATAGTCCAGCGCGACCGCCGCGGTCATGAGCTTGGTCAGGCTGGCAGGCGCCCGGCGCAGCCTGGGCTCACGAGACCAGAGCACCTTGAGGGAGTCGCCGTCGACCAGCAGGGCGCTCTTGGCGTGGAGGCCGACCTCCGGCTCGGCGGCGGCATCAAAGGCCGCCAGGTTGATCGAAGGCCGGACCAACCGGTCGGCGAAGCTGCGCATGGCCTGTCTGCTGATCGCCGCGGCGGGGCGGGAGTGCTTCTCGGCCGGCCGGGCCACGGTCTTGACGCTTGTCGTCGCCGTAACCGGGATCGCCACTCGTGCGACCATGCCGCAGCCCACGGTGAGGGTAAGCGCGAGCGCCAGGGCCACGAAGTCACGCCGCCGGCGATGCCTGCCGCGGCTTCGCTGGCGCCCCCTGGGTTGGACGTTGGCTAGAACTGGGGAGCGAGCTATCAAGCTCGCGGGAGATTCTAGTGGACAGGAGCGGCGAAATGAACAGAGCAGCCCGAAGGGCGCGCAAGCGCCGGCCGCCCAGACCGCCGGTGTCTAGGATGGGGTGGCGCCGCTAGGCAGCGCATCCGCAGATGCGTGACGGTGCGCGCCGGGGCCCAGACAACGGCATCAGCGCCGCAGGCGCCCGGCGGCCGGGGTCCCCTAGAAGCCTGCTGCGTAGGGTGGAGATCTGGGCGGCCGGATGCCGTTCGTTTCGCCGCTCCGGTCCACGAAAGCACTAGCGTTCCCGGGGGAGCTTCGACAAGAGCTCCTGGATCGCCAGCAGGCGGGCGACGTAGGCGCGCGCCGGCTCGCCCAATGCGCCGGCCGCCGCCCAGATCTCCCGGTTGCCCTCGGCCTCCCGGATCGCCAGCAGGCGGCCGTGGCCCGGACTCAGCGTTCCGTCCGGGCGTTCCAGGATCGCTTCCACGATGGGCCCGAGCCAAGACTCGAAGAGCGCAATCTCCTGCCGGCGAGTGTCGGTCCGCTTGCCGGCTAGGAGCGGGCTCGACCGATGCGCCCGCCAGAGCCGGCCGAGCCGGGCGACCTCCGGAGTCAGCCGCCCGCCCGTTTTGAGGGGAGAGCACCCCCCTTGAGGCCCGATGCCCGGCGAAGCCGGTTCATCGCGCACCCCCCCGTATCTTCTCGATAACCGCGTCCGCGACCTGGCTCGTGCCGACCGCGGTCGGATCGGAGCGGTCCGCCTTCATGTCGTAAGTGAGGGCCTTGCCCTCCTTGATCACCAGGGCGATGGCGGACTCCATGGCGTCGGCGGCTTCCGTCTCGTCCAGGTGGCGGAGCATCAGAACCGCGGAGAGCATCACAGCCATCGGGTTGACCCGGTTCTGGCCGGCGTACTTGGGAGCGCTGCCGTGCGTGGCCTCGAAGACCGCCGCGCTGGTACCGATGTTGGCGCCCGGCGCCAGGCCCAGACCGCCGATCATGCCCGCACCGAGGTCCGAGATGATGTCGCCATAGAGGTTCGGGCAGCAGAGCACGTCGTATTCGTACGGCCGCAGCACCAGCTGCATGCACATGTTGTCGACGATGCGGTCGTTGAACTGGATGTCCGCGTTGCGCTCGGCCACCTTGCGGGCGGTGGCCAGGAAGAGCCCGTCGGTGTGCTTCATGATGTTCGCCTTGTGCACGGCGGTGACCAGCCGCCGCCCGTTTCGCCGCGCGTAGTCGAAGGCGAACTGTACGACCCGGTCGCTGCCGCTGATCGAGATGGGCTTGATCGAGAGGCCGCTGTCCGGGCGGATCTTCTTGTGGGCCAGCTCCGAGATCTCCGCCAGCAGCCGATCGCAGTCGGGCGTTCCCTGCTCGAACTCGATGCCGGCATAGATGTCTTCGGTGTTCTCGCGCACGATCACGAAGTCGAGGTCGTCGCGCAGGTTGCGAGCCCCCCGGTAGGCCTTGACGGGCCGGACCAGCGCGTAGAGGTCGAGCTCCTGCCGGAGCGCGACGTTGACGCTCCGAAAGCCGGTCCCGACGGGGGTGGTGATTGGCCCCTTGAGCGCCACGCCGGTCCGCCGGATCGACTCCAGGACCGGGGGCGGCAGGGGTGTGCCGAACTCCTGCATGGCTCGCTCGCCGGCCGTCTGGACGTCCCAGTCGAACTCGACGCCAGTCGCCTCCAGCACCCGCAAGGCCGCGTCACAGATCTCCGGACCCACGCCATCGCCGGGCAGGAGCGTGACGGCGTGCCTAGCCATCGGAGCAGGCCGCGGCTTTACTTCTTGAAGAAGTCGGCGTTGATCTGGATGAACTGACGCCATTCCTCGGGGACCTCGTCCTCGGGGTAGATGGCGTCAACCGGGCACGGATCGACGCAGGCGCCGCAGTCGATGCACTCGTCGGGGTCGATGTAGTACATGTCAGCCTGGTCGGTCGTATGGATGCAGTCGACGGGGCAAACCTCGACGCAGGAAGCGTCCTTCACCCCCACGCAGGGCTGGACGATCACGTAGGCCATAAGCCGCAAGGGTACCAAAACCAAGATGGGGCGCCGCCCGCTCGAGCGACGCCCCACCGGCCTTGCCGCCTCAGCTGTTCAGAGCCGAGACGACGTTCGAGAAAACGTTGGCGATCTGGCCGCCCATTGTAAGAAGAATGACGATGACCACGATTGACACCAGGACCAGGATGAGGGCGTACTCAACCATGCCTTGCCCGGATTCACTGCGCACTTGGTTTCTTCTCCACCTCCTTTCAGCGATCTAAGACTCCACAGAAGTAACGCACAGAATGGCCTTTAAGTCGCAAATCGGTGCGAATTAATAACACACGCCTCGCCCGGCGGCCAGCGCGCCCGCCGAGGAGGCTAGCCGGGCAGGTCCAGCAGGGCGGGGGCGGCGACCAGGCCCAGCCAGCCGGCGGAGGGAGCACCGCGAACCAGCCGATCTCGCGGTGACGTACGGCGATGCCGCCGGGCCGGCCCTCGGTCATCCACTCGGCGGCGAGCACGAGCGCAGGCCCGACGAAGCCGAGGCCGAGCACCAGCCAGGAGAATCGCACGGCAGGAACTAAGGCTCGGGTTCCACCAGACCTGCGACCGGTGTGTTAAGACGTTTCCAGGATTCGGACCCAAAGCGAAACTTCCAGTCCGTTCTGGCCGATCGAATACCTCGAGGAGAGTTGCCCGCGTGCTTAAAAAGACGCCTGAACTGACCGAGCTGGTCGGGGAGGGGCCGATCGGAGCCACCTGGAAGGTCCGCCTGCCGGACGGGCGCGGAGGCCTGGCACGGGAGGTGAGGCTGCCTGACCCGGCCGCCCTGGAGGCGGCCGTCGATCGATTGCGCCGCATCGAGCGGTTGAACGACGCTGCGCTGGCGCCGGTTCGCGGCTGGTGGACGCAGCCCGGCGCGGTCTGGTACGCGACCGACCAGGAACAGGGCGAGGCGCTGGCGGAGATGCTGAAGCCCGGCCCGCTCTCGCCGCAAGGCGCCGCCGCCGCCAGTCTCGGCGTCTTGAGCGGTCTGGTCGCCCTCCACGCGGAGGGTCTGAGCCACGGGGCGTTGCTGGCTGAGAACGTGCGCATCCTGCCCGACGGACGGGTCAGGCTGGACGGACACCAGCTCTCCACGCTGCGCTTCCCGACCGACGGCGAACTGGCCGCCGAGCTGCGCACGGCGGGCCGGCTGATCTGCGACACCTTCGGGATCCCGCTCGAGCGCGACCCTCACGCCCCGCCCAAGGCCATCGAACACGCCGCTCCAGGCCTGGTGGTGACCGCCCGCTCGATCGCCACCGGGAACCTCGGGCGGGATGTCGAGCTGGCCCGCACCGGCCTGCGCGACACCGCCGGCCCGCTCGCCGCGCCGGAGCGGCTGGCGCTCGGCGTCGAGCAGCTGGCGGACATGGTGGCCCGCCGCCGCTCGGGTTCGATCGGCCAGGTGGAGCCCCGCTACCGGGGTCTCGGGGCCGGTACCGCTGGCCCAGCGACCCCTGAGCAGAGCATGCCCGGCTTCATGGGACCGGCCGGACCACCGCCTCCCGCGCCTCCAAGGCCCCCTTACCAGCCTCCCCAGCCGCCGGCCGCGGGCCCGGAGTCCACTCCCGCCGCGCCTCCGCGGCCCGCTTACAAGCCTCCCCCGACGCTTCCCCAACCGCCGGTCGCGGCCCCGGCGCCCGCC
>CATPBK010000038.1 GCA_955652705.1 Candidatus Dormiibacterota bacterium
GGTGGACCGTCAGCGGGGGGACGAGCTGCGCAGCCTGGACCGGCGGAGCATGTACCGGATCTTTGCTCCGCTCGATCCGAACGAGCGGCTGCCTCGCGAGCTCCTGCTGGAAAGGCGTCCCAGCCTGACCTGGGGTCTCCGCCTGGGGCGGCGGAACGTCGCGGGGTTCCTCTGGGTGCCGGTGTTCTTCGGGATCCTGGCTGCCCTGGCCTGGGTGGCTAGAGGGTTTTGACCAGCTCCAGCCAGTAGCCGTGGTCCTCGGCGACCCAGTAGCCGAGGGCCTCGTAGAAGCTGAGATTCCCGGGCAGGAGCTTGCGGACGCCCAGCCGCACCTGGCGGTGACCACGGCGGCGGAGGTCCCGCTCGGCCCAGACCATGACGCGCCGGCCGATCCCCTGGCGCTGCCACTCCGGATGCACTGCGAGACGGCGCACCCAGGCCTGATGGCCTTCGAACCGGAACCGGACCGCGGCGACTGGCGCCGACCGGACGCGGGCCAGGCCGCCGCCGTGGAGAGCCAGATCTTCTCGCACCTGCGCCTCGGTCTCGCTCAAGGCGCCGCTCGGCGGCTGCAGCGACCCGTAGCCCGCAAACGCAAGCTAGGTCAGGGCGTGGACCTGGGGCGCGGCCTCAGGTCCCGCAACCATGACTCTCAGCGCGACTACTGTGTTAGGCGACGGACGCCTCCGTCTTCTCGGCTTCCTCAGGCTCCACCGGCACCGGGACGGGAGCCGGCTCCCTTCCCTTGAGCGGCACGCTGGGCATGAAGAACGACGCGACCAGCGCCACCGCGATGACCGCGGCGCCGATCAGGAACATCTCGTGCAGCGTCGTCGCGAGACCGGCCTTGACGGCGACCATCGCCTGGTCGAAGACCGGCCGCAGATTCGGCGGCAGGGCCGCCCGCCGCTGCGCCAGCGCGGCCTGGTTGAAGATCTGGCCGGTGCTGCTGAACCCGACCTTGAAGCTGTTCGTGAACTGGCTGGGCAGGTGCGCGGCGTTGATCTTGTCCTGGATGTTGGCCGCGAGCCGGTTGGCCAGGATCGATCCGAAGATCGCGGTGGCGATCGTGCCGCCCACGTTGCGGAAGAACTGGAGGTTGCTGGAGACGACGCCCAGGAACTTCCGCTCCACCGCGCTCTGAACGGCGTTCAGATAGAGCGGGAAGGTGACGCCCAGGCCGATGCCGACGACGACCAGCGCGGCCGTCACCTGGAACGTCGTGGAGGTGACCGCGACCTCGGCGAGCAGCAGCATGCCGGCGATCATCACCGCGCAGCCGATCGGGCCCAGCATCGCGTAGTGCTTGAGGCGCACCATCAGCTGGCCCGTGATGACGCTGGCGCCGATCAGGCCCAGCATCATGGGCGTGATCAAGGTGCCCGAGTTGGTGGCGCTGATTCCCAGCACGCCCTGGAAGATGAGCGGCGTGAAGATGATCGCGCCGAACATGCCGAAGCCGGACAGGAAGCCGACTATCACCGAGACCGCGTAAGCGCGGTTCAAGAACAGCCTCAAGGGCACGATCGGCTCGGGCTCGAAGTGCTCGACGACCAGGAACGCGATCAGGAGCGCCGCGCCGCCGAGAAGGGGCACCAGCGTCTGCCAGGAGCTCCAGCCGTAGGTGTTCGTGTTGGAGAGCGCGACCAGGATCGGAACCAGGCCGGCGGCCATCAAGAAGGCGCCGACGAAGTCGATGTCACGCCAGGAGGCCTTGGTGCGCACGAAGGGCAGGTAGGCGGCGAGCAGGGCGATCCCGATGACGCCCACGGGGATGTTCACGTAGAAGACCCAGCGCCAGCCCCAGTTGTCGGTGATGAAGCCGCCGGTGGCGGGGCCGATGATCGAGGCCAGGCCGAAGACGCCGCCGAAGACGCCCTGCATGCGGGCTCGGGTCTGGGGCGTGAAGATGTCCGCCAGCACGGTGAAGACCGAGGCGAAGAGCACTCCGCCGAAGAGGCCCTGCGCGGCGCGAAAGACGATGAGCTGGTTCATGTCCTGCGCGAAGCCGCAGGCCCAGGACATGACCATGAAGCCGATCATCCCGGCGAGGATGAAAGGTTTGCGGCCGAAGAGGTCGCCCAGCTTACCGGCGATCGGCACGGTGACCGTCGAGGTGACCAGGTACGCCGTGGTGAGCCAGGCGTACCGGTCGAGGCCGTTCAGGTCGGCGATGATCCTCGGCATTGCGGTGCCGACGATGGTCTGGTCGAGCGCGGCCAGCAGAAGCGCGAGCATGACGCCCACGGTCACGAGGACCAAACGCCGTCCGTGTAGCTCCGGAGCTGTCATCCCGCCTCCTTTGAGTGCATGTTCTGAACGAGCTTCAGGCAGAGGTGCCGAAGCTGGACCAACTCCTGGTCGCTGAAGTTCGCGACGATGGTGTCGCGGGCCCGGTACATCTCGCTGCGGATCCCTTCGAGCTTCTTCTGGCCATCGCCGGTCACGCGCGCGCGCACCGAGCGTCGGTCGTCTGGATCCGGAACGCGCTCCACCAGGCCGTCTTCCTCAAGGTGATCGACGAGGCCGGTGATGTTGCGCGGACTGACGTCGAGCGCGACCGCCAGGTCGCCGAGGGTGAGCGGGCCACCGCGGAGGCGGAACAGCACCGCCAGCCTGCCTTCGCTGAGGCCGTGCCGTTCCAGCCAGCGGTCCATGCTCAAGCGCATGGTGTGGGAGGCAGCCCGGAGAGCGGCCAGAGCCTCTCGCGGTAGTGCATCCGATCCGGCGGGCTCGGCCGTCATGGACTCGCGGACGCGCCGGTCGTAGTAACAACCGTGCTCGTCGACCGCGATGGTGGGTACCAAAGGCTTGGA
>CATPBK010000039.1 GCA_955652705.1 Candidatus Dormiibacterota bacterium
GGCTGCAGGGTCCCCGGGTGCAGGTAGGGCGCGGGCGGGCCCGGGAGGTCGGGCAGGATGTTGTACCAGCGCTCGGGAATGTCGCTCTCGTTGAGCAGGATCTTCTTGGCCATTCCTCACGCCTCCAGTGACGAGCCCCGACGCTTAGCGCTGCGCACAGGTTAGCGCGTCCCCCGCGGTTCCCGGATCAGCCTCAGCAGAGGCCGCCGGAACAGCCAGGCCGCGATCGCGACCAGGGCGACCACCGGCAGCGCCACGACGGCCGGCGAGTGCAGCAAGCGTGCGATCGAGTCGCCGTAGACGATGCCGAGCGTCAGGAAGACGGCCGCCCAGACGCCGCTCGAGATGGCGACGCAGACCAGGAAAAGGGGCAGCGCCATCTCCAGGATGCCGGCTGCGACCGTGAGCGGAACCCGCAGGCCGGGCACGTGGCGGCCGACGATGACGGCCCAGGGCCCCCACCTATGAAACTCGAGCTCCGCCGTGGCCAGGCGCTCGGGAGTGATGTGCAGGAACCTGGCCAGCGGGTGTTCCAGGAGCCGGCGCCCGAACCGGCGCGAGAGGAGGTAGAGGTTCATCGACCCGAAGACGACGGCGACGACGAAGCCGGCCCAGCCGCCCACCCAGGCCCACCAATACCGGGGCAGGCGGTGGCCGACGTAGATGAGCCAGACGTCGCCCGGGATCAGGAGCGGGATCCCCGACTCCTCGATGTAGATCAGCAGGAATCCGCCCAGGTAGCCGAACCGGGTGAGCGCCGAGCCGGCGCTCGGCACGATTCCCTCCGGGAGCTCGATCACGTCCGCGATGTCGGCCAGGACGACGATCAGCACCAGCCCGACGGCCAGGGCCGCGACCAGAAGCCAACGCAGGAGCTGACGATTCATCCCTTGAAGTAGTCGAACGCCAGCTTGCCACCGATCAAGATCAGGACCACGCCCGCCACCGGCTTGAGCCAGGTCAGGCGCTCGACGAGGATCGACCCGGCGATCGTGAAGCCGAAAAGGCAGAGCGCGGCCAGGAGCACCCCGCCCGCCAGCACGGGCAGCCGGTACGCGGCGGGAACCGTCGAAGCCACCGAAGAGATCGCGATGGCGTTGTCGAGCTGCAGCGCGACGTCCGTGAAAGCGATCAAGGCAACTGCCGTGACAATGGACCTGAACAAGGGAAACCTCCTACTCGAAACGGGTCGAGTAGAGGTCTTGCCGCGGCTCCAGACTTCGCCGCCACCAGTCCCGGGCTCGAAGCCGTCCTGACGGGGCCTGGTGTGGCTGGCTACTCCCCTCTACGGGTCGGCACCAATATACCCAGGCGCGGCTGCCTAACTGTCATATCCGCGAGTCACTGCGACAAACCGCCACCGGGGCGAGTGCACGCCTTCGCCGGAGACGACATTGAAGGGGGCCTTGGGCGACGGAAGCGGCGCCCGGGGAACACCGGCGCAGTCAGGTGACCTTGCGAGGCGGGATCGGCCAGGCGATGGCTACTGCATAAGATGCACTCGACATCCGCCGGGAAACGGGGCCTATCAAGAGCCGCCTGTGCCCCGTTCGCCGGCGGCTGGGGCTTATCTCAGTCGTCCGACCGCCTTGGGACCTACTCAACACCCCAATCGACTGCATAAACGGAGCGCTTGAGCGCATAACTATGCAGCCGAGCTAAGAGGCTCGAATTTCCGGGCGCCGCATGTAGCCAGACCTCGAATGAAGGTCTCCAGACCCGGCCAATGCCCTCCTCAGTGTCGTATCCGGAGCTGGTCCGATCGACCAGCGTGGCTTGCTGCCACCAAACATCGTGCCGGATCGAGCCGGCTGCACCTGACGGACGCCCCAAAGCCCTCCGTGATGTCTCACCTACTTAGAGGCGCTGCGTTCCTAAGCCGCGATCGGTTCCAGGACCACGACCGGCATGACGCGGGTGGTCTTTTTCTCGTAGTCATAAAAGCCCGGCCAGACCTCGCCGAGGACTTTGAAAAGCCGGTCTCGCTCGGCGCCCTCAGCAACCGAGGCGCGGGCCCGGAACTTCTCCGTCTCGACCTCCAAGGTGACGACCGGATTGCTGACCAGGTTGTGGTACCAGCCCGGGTTCCTTGGCGCACCGCCCATCGAGGCCATCACCACGTAGCGCTCGCCGTCCCGCACGAAAACCACCGGTGTGATGCTCGGCCTTCCACTCTTGGCGCCGACCGTGGTGAGGAGCAGCAGGTGGTCGCCCCAACGGCCGATGCCCTTGCCGCGCTGGGCGTGGAACGTCTCGATGGTGGAGCGGTTGAAGTCGCTGTAACCAGGCATTCGACGAGCCTAGCCGAGGGCGCGAAACGGCTCGGGCCGGTAGCCGGCCAGGGCCTCGGTCCAGGCGGCCAGCGCTTCCCCGATCGCCGGGTCGTCGCGGACCAGCCAGGAGAGGTGGCGGAGCGCGTGCTCAACCACGGCCGCGATGCCGATCGACTTGGGCGGCGCGAGGGCCTCGCCCCGGGCCAGCTCGGCGCGCCGGATGGGGACCGCCTCCAGCGAGCCCGGCGGCAGCCGCGCAGGCGGGTCGACGACTGCCACGTAGGTGAGGATCACCTTGCCGTCCTCGTAGCGCCAGGAGGTGGAATGCACCACGCGGGCCTGGAGCGGATACCACCCCATCACCCCGAGGACGTGGTTGCCGGGCTGGGCGCCGGGCGGAAGGCCCACGCGCAGCGAATCGGCATGGACCGGCTTTAGCCAGAGCAGCTCGTCGTCGCGCAGCGTGAGAGCCAGGATCTCGAGGGTCTGGGCCACCAGCTCGGGCGACCAGGCGACCTCGGAGAGGGGCGGCCCCAGCGCTTCAACGAGGGGAGCGATCGGGCGGCCGCGCTTCTTACTTGCCGGCACCCGGCCGCCCGCCGGAAGCGGGCGCCTGGTCGGCGACTCTCCAGACGGCCCGGACCTCGCCCGGCGTGAGCTCCGTGCCGTGCTCGGATCGGGCGTGGGACTGGACGCCGCGGATCACCTCGGATCGGGAGCCGCGGATGATCCACCCGCACCTGCAGGTCACCTCCATCAGCACGCGGCTAGGATACTGCGAGGCATGGCCTCGATCATCGAGGTGTCGGGACTGGTCAGGACCTTCGGCAAGATCGAGGCCGTCAGCGATGTCTCTTTTGCCGTCGAACAGGGCGAGGTGTTCGGGTTCCTGGGCCCCAACGGGGCGGGCAAGACCACCACGATCAACGTCCTCTGCACGCTGCTGCGCCCCACCAGCGGGAGCGCCTCGGTCAACGGCTACGACGTGCTCCGGCAGCGCAGCGACGTGCGCCGGTCGATCGGCCTCGTCTTCCAGCAGACCACCATCGACGACTACCTCTCCGCCGAGCAGAACCTGCGCTTCCACGGCTACGCCTACGGGATCCCCAAGGCGGTGCGAGAGCAGCGCATCCAGGACCTGCTCCAGATGGTGGAGCTCTGGGATCGCCGGAAGGGCAACGTGCGCGCCTTCTCTGGCGGCATGAAGCGGCGCCTGGAGATCGCGCGCGGCCTCCTCCACCATCCCCGCGTGCTCTTCCTCGACGAGCCCACGCTCGGTCTCGACCCCCAGACGCGACGCCATATCTGGGACTACCTGCGAGACCTCCGCCAGCGAGAAGGGCTGACCATCTTCCTCACGACCCACTACATGGACGAGGCCGAGAACTGCGACCGGATCGCCGTCATCGACCGCGGCCGCATCGTCGCCCAGGACACCCCCGACGCCTTGAAAGACGCGGTCGGCGGCGACCTCGTCACGTTCGCGGCCGACGACAACGCCGGCGCGGCCGAGGAAGTGCGCGAGCGCTACCACATCGAGCCCACTTTGCAGAACGGCCAGGTCCGCTTTCACGTCAAGTCCGGTGAGACATTCCTGCCGGAATTCGTGCGCACGTTTCCGCAGCGTCTCAACTCTGTCGGCCTGCGCCGGCCGACGCTCGACGACGTCTTCTTGAGCCTGACCGGACGCGAGATCCGCGACAGCGAGCTGGACGAGAAGGAGCTGCTGCTGCAGGGCATGGCCGGCAGGTGGCGCCGGTGACTGAGATCTGGCGCGGGACCTGGGTCGTCGCCTACCGCGAGATCCTGCGCTTCCTTGGCGACCGCTCGCGCATGCTCTCCAGCCTGGCGATGCCGATCCTCTTCCTGGTCATCTTCGGCGCCGGATTCACAAAGGCGATGGGCCCGCTCGCGCGGGGCGTCAACTTCATCCAGTTCATGTATCCGGGCATCATCGCGATGACCGTGCTGACGAGCTCGCTCTTCGCCGGCATCTCGGTCGTCTGGGATCGCGAGTTCGGCTTCTTGAAGGAGATCCTCGTAGCGCCGATCGGCCGGACCGGCATCGTGTTCGGGAAGATCGCCGGGGGCATGCTGGTCGCGCTCGCCCAGGTGCTGATGATGCTGGTCCTCGCCCCCTTCCTGGGCGTCCGCCTGACGCCGGCGATCCTGCTCGCGCTGGTGCCCCTGGTCGTCATCCTCTCGATCGGGCTCTGCGCGCTGGGCATCATGGTCGCCTCCTTCATGCAGTCACAGCAGGGCTTCCAGCTCCTGATCCAGGTCCTGATCTTCCCGCTCATCTTCCTGGCCGGCGTCTTCTTCCCTATCAACAACGTGCCCACCTGGCTCGAGATCTTCTCCAAGCTGAACCCGCTGACTTACGGCGTCGACGCCATCCGCCAGGTCTTCCTGGGCAGCGGTTTGGGTCTCGGCGTGACCGTGTTCAGCCACACGATGTCGATCACCGACGAGGTGCTGATGGTGGGCGTGCTCGACGCCATCCTCCTGGGCGGCGCGGTGCTCGCCTTCAATCGCGAGCTCTGAAGTCGATGGCAGCCAGCCAGGCGGGGTTCCTGGAAGGCCTGCCCGAGCAGGAAAAGCAGCGGCTCCTGGCGTCGGCGCGGCGCCACCAGTACTCCGCCGGTGAGGTCGTGTTCCATGAGGGCGACCCCGCCGACTCCCTGCACGTCGTGCAGCGCGGCCGCGTGGCGGCCGGCATCACCACCAGCTACGGCAACCAGGTCACCTTCGCCATCACGGGCGAGGGCGAGGTGTTCGGCGACCTGGCCCTGATCACGCCCGATGCCCAGCGGAGCACCACCATCGTGGCGCTCGAGCCGACGGAGACCCTGGCCATCTACAGGTCGGACTTCGAGCGGCTGCGCCGGGAGCACCCCCAGGTCACCGATTTCCTGCTCCGGATCCTGGCCGATCGGGTGCGCTCGCTGTCGGAGAGGTTGACTGAGGCGCTCTACGTGCCCGTCGAGGTGCGCATCCGGCGCCGTCTGCTGGAGGTCGCGGAAGGCTATCCGGGAGGCGTGGTGCCGCTGACCCAGGACCAGCTTGGAGGGCTGGCCGGGGCCGCCCGGGCGACCGTCAACCGCGTGCTCCGGGTGGAGGCCGAGAAGGGCACCCTGAGACTCGAGCGCGCTCGGATCACGGTGCTGGATCGGACAGGGCTGGCCTCCCGTGCCCGCTGACTGCAGCTAAGGCCGTCCTGGTCGGTTAGTATTTGCGACTGCCGCCAGAGATGGGTCCCGCCTGCGTTAGGTGGGACGGATGGCTGTCGATTTCGCGCGAAGGCACTTTGCTGAACTCGAAGGGGCAGCCAGTGGAAGCCAAAGGAAGACGTGCATGCGCACATCAACTCGCTTCGCCATGGCGGCCATGGCATCAGTTGACGCGGTGCCGGCGATTAAGACCACAGCTGCGACAGCAAAACCACGCGATTGAGGAAAAACGTCAAGTACTTGGCGGTGGTTATGTCGTTTGTTCCGATCGCCGGCCTCATGACGCTTACGATTGGTTACGTTTACGCTGGCGGCGGAAACCACAACCGGCAGTTTGGGAACAATCCACGGCTCGCCACAAACAGGAGCGCGTTCCAATCTCCAAGCCCATCACCTTCTCCAAGCCCATCACCTTCTCCAAGCCCTCCATCTGCAGGTCCCACTCCTTCCTTCAGCCCAATTCAGGAGCACTGGAAGCCAACGTCATCACGTTCTGCGAGCTCAACAGGGGGCTTTGTAACGCGCAATGGGAACACGCTCATCCTCAACGGTCAGCCATACCGTTTCACCGGAGTGAACGCCTATGAGGCCGCGACCTACTGGGGCGTCAACGCCGGCTGCGGAGGGATGCTGAGCGATCAGGAGCTCGCCGGCCTCTTCGCCAACAGCTTGAGGTCGGGCCAGGTCGTGCGTTTCTGGGCCTTCCAGGGATTGGCCACCAACTACACGACGAAGCAACGTGACTGGACAGGTATCGACCGTGTCCTCGACGCCGCAGCGAAGGCTAACGTGAAGGTGATCCCGGCGTTGAGCGACCAGACTGGTACCTGTGACGACGGCCATTGGAGAGACGCGGCCTGGTACTCAGGCGGCTACTTGAACGTGTACGAGAGCGATAAGAACATCACACCCCAATCCTTCTGGCAGTACATGCATGAGTTCTTGTCCCGTTACAGCTCCAACCCAGCGATCGCAATGATCGAGCTCGTGAACGAACCGTCGCCTACTAATCCCGGTTACGCCTGTGTCAACCAGGACGCGGCTGCCGCGGCCTTGAGATCTTTTTATGACACCGTTGGCGGCGAGGCCAAAAGGGTCGATCCTAACCACCTCTTTGAGTCTGGCCAGCAAGGCGTGGGTCAGTGCGGTCAGCAAAATCAGGGTTGTAGTTCACCGCAATGGACAAGTTGTTCAACGTTGCACTACGCCTATGTCGCTGCCAGCCCCGGTGTGGATGTCACTAGCTACCACGACTACGAGCACGACACTGCCCCTGTACCGAGTCCCTTGCAGGAGAGTCTTGGGCAGTCGGGAATGGACGGCAAGCCACTTATCGTTGGCGAAATGGGAATGAAAGCTCATGACAATCTGGGCGGCTGTATGTCGCTGACGACTCGGGCCAGCAACATGGCCGCCAAGCTGACCGCGCAGTTTGCGGCAGGAGTTCAAGGTGCGGCGGTCTGGGACTTCGTTCCGGGTGTCCCGGGCTCCAAATGCGACTACGACATCACCGCCGGAGACCCGATCCTCGCCGCACTGAGGTAGTAGAGGTCAACCAATCGTGACGCTATCGAACGACGCCGTGGAGAGGACCAAAGTGTTGTGCGAGGTCACCGCCATGCCGGCCAGCAGGGTGCCGGTCATGTTGATGGTGACAGTCGAACCCAGGATCGGAGACCAGCTGACGCCGTCGCTGGAGCTGTAGGCGGTGAAAGTAGTGCCCACGCGGGTCACTCTCAGGTAAACCGGGAGGGTTCCAGCCATGCTGAAGGCGCTGGTCGCGGCGCCGCCCTGGCTGGCCCGGTACTGCACGTTGATTCCGTTGCCGGGGGTCACCATCGCGAAGTAATAGGGCGAACCAGGATCGGAGCTGAGCCGGAGCATGACGCCCGCCTTGGCCCAGGGGTCGGTGTTCGTCTGCGTGAGCAGGCGGGCATCGACGCTCCCGTCGGAGGTGAGCGACTGATAGACGTAGCGAAACTGATCGGCGGTGCCCCAGATGTCGCCACCCGAGCCGGACACCGACCAGCTACCGCCGCTCAAGGTCTGGTAGCCGGTCAAGGCGGGCGCGCCGATGTCTGCGCAACTCCAGCCGGTCGGGCACGCCGTCGGCGGTGGCGGTGCCGTGGTGTTGATCGACACGTTGTTGAACGTCGCCGTGGAGATGGCCGAACCGTGCGAGGTCACCGCCATACCGGCCAGGAGAGTGCCCGTCATGTTGATGGTGACAGTCGATCCAGCTACCGGGTTCCAGCTGACACCATCGCTCGAACTGTAGGCGGTGAAAGTAGTGCCTACGCGAGTCACTCTCAAGTAGACCGGCGGGGCTCCCGCCAGGTTGACGGCGCTGGTCGCGGCGCCTCCCTGGCTGGCCCGGTACTGCACGTTGATTCCATTGCCGGGGGTCGCCATCGCGAAGTAATACGGCGAGCCAGGATCGGTGCTGAGCCGGAGCATCACGCCGGCCTTGGCCCAGGGACTGGTGTTCGTCTGCGAGAGTACGTGGGCTCCGACGCTCCCTTCGGACGGGAGTGACTGCGAGACGTAGTGGAACTGATCCGCGACTCCCCAGACGTCGCCACCCGAGCCGGACACCGACCAGCTACCGCCGCTCAAGGTCTGGTAGCCGGTCAAGGCGGGCGCGCCGATGTCTGCGCAGCTCCAGCCGGTCGGGCACGCCGTCGGCGGTGGCGGTGCCGTGGTGTTGATCGACACGTTGTTGAACGTCGCCGTGGAGATGGCTGAATTGGTGTGTGAGGTCACCGCCATGCCGGCCAGCAGAGTTCCAGTCATGTTGATGGTGACAGTCGAGCCAGCTATCAGGTTCCAGGTGCTGCCGTCGCTGGAGTAGTAGGCCGTAAAGCTGGTGCCCACGCGGGTCACCCGCAAGTAAACCGGCGGGGTTCCAGCCACGCTACCGGCGCTGCTCGCGCTGCCGCCCTGGCTGGCCCGATACTGCACATTGACTCCATTGCCAGGGGTCACCATCGCGAAGTAATAAGGCGAACCGGGATCGCCGCTGAGCCGGAGCATGACCCCTGCTTTGGCCCAGGGATCGGTGTTTGTCTGGGAGGCCACCTGGGCGTCGACGCTCCCGTCAGACGCCAGCGACTGCGCGACGTAGTGGAACTGATCCGCGACTCCCCAGACGTCGCCACCCGAGCCGGACACCGACCAGCTACCGCCGCTCAAGGTCTGGTAGCCGGTCAAGGCGGGCGCGCCGATGTCTGCGCAGCTCCAGCTGGTCGGGCACGCCGTCGGCGGTGGCGGGGCCGTGGTGTTGATCGACACGTTGCTGAACACCGCCGTGCCGATTGCGCTGGCATTGTGCGATGTCACTGCTATGCCTGCAAGCGCGCTCCCGATGCTGGCGAGGCTGACTGTTGAACCCAGGACCGGAGTCCAGCTGCTCCCGTCGCTCGAGATGTAGGCAGTGTATTCACTTCCCGAGCGGGCCACCATGACGTAGATAGGAGCCGTCCCTGACAGCCGGAATTGCTTTGTGCTGAACCCGCGCACTGACCGGTACTGGACCGAGATGCCGTTGGCGGGAGTGACCAACGCCGCGTAGTAGCTCGCCGATGCGCCACTGTCAAGACGGAGCATCACCCCCGCCTTGGCCCAGACGTCGGTATTCGTCTGGGACGTGACCTGAGCGCTGACGCTGCCGTCACCGGATAGCCCCCGCCAGACGTAGTGAAACTGGTCTGAGTAGCCCCAAATGTCACCGCCGGCTCCGCGCAAGGTCCACGTGTTGCCGTTGCGAGTCTGGTCTCCGACGAGCGCCGGGTTGCCGACATCAGCGCAGGACCAGCTGATCGGGCAAGGAGTCGATGAGCGCGCCGGAGACGGAGCCGCGCTTAAACCGCCTACTCTGACGGCGCTGAACTTATCTGTGCCGGCGCTGCCGTTTACCCCCGAGCTGACAGCCAGCCCGCTCAATACGGTCGCGGGCATGGCGAAGGTGACCGTGGCGCCCGGCACGAGCGTGTAGCTGACACCGTCGGTAGAGGTGGCTGCTTGAAGCTGATCACCAGTCCGTTGCAACTCGACGAAGATGGGTAACGCACCCGAAACCACCGTGTTGGCGGTTGCCGTGGCGCCTCCAAAGGCGGTGCGGTACTGAGCTACGAGCCGGCCGCCGGCCGTCAGGAATAGGGCATAGAAGGGAGACCCTGGGTCCGTGCGCTGGCGCATCATCAGCCCGGCCTGGGCGCCGGCCCCGGTGTTTTGCTGCGACACAAGCCGGGCGCTGACCTGTGAGTTGCCGCTTGTAGGGGTCGCTACCAGGCGGAACTGATCCGAGTTTCCGCCGACGCCGGAGCCCCCCGCGGTCACGCTCCAGTCGGGGTACGAGATCGCCTCCGAGCCAGCAGGCACGGCGCCACCGATGTCCCAGCACCCCCAGTTGCGAGGACAGCTCGGATCGCGGGGCGGCGCTGGCGGAGGACCTGGGGGCAGCGCAAGTGCGAAGACAGTGCCGTCCGTAGAGCTGGCGAATATGGTGCCGTTCGCGATGCTGGCGGCACCGAAGACGGTAGCGGCTGTGCTGAATGAGTACAGTCGAGTACCGTCGGTCGCGTTGAGCACCTCAAGCAGGCTCCCCGTACTCGCGATCAGCAGCCCGTTCGCGTAAGCGAGCGCCGGGAACACTGGCTGAGGATCACCATGCTCCCAAAGGAAATCCCCGCTGCCCGGATCGACGGCCCTCACCGAACCCGGATATCCCTGCGAATCGATGATGGTGTTGCCACCGGCCAGGTAGAGCGTGCCGTTGCCGAAGGCGCCCGAGGAGACGCTGCCATCTCCACACGTAGGACAGTCGCCCCCCAGAGCAATCGACTTTTGCCAGATAGGACCAGCTGCCAGGCTCAAGCGGTTGAAAGCGTAGGCAAAGCCGTTCTTGTTCATGGTCACGAGCAATGGATTCCCGCCAGAGTCGCTGAACAGCGTCGGCGTTGTTGAGAAATCGGAATCGAAGATTGCCTCTGACTCCGGAAGCTTCCAGGAGCTCTTGACCGCTAATGTGTCCGCGTCCAGCGCTACCACCGCGCGGCTGAACGGTTGCCCTGTGCCGGCCGGGGTACCGGTCGTGACGAAAATCGTGTTTGTGGTCGGGTCCACGCTCGGAGAGGTCCAGATTCCACCTCCGACCTGGCCATCAGGTACCGCTTTGAAAACGTTGACGACCTGCTGCGATGCGAGGCTGACCTGGAGCAACTGGCCTTGGACGAGCGGACAGTCGCCCATGCTGGCGACGCCAATGTATGCATAGCCCTTGTAGAGGGCAGGGCTGGACCAGTTGTAATGCCCGCTGCTGGTATCGCCTGTGAAAACCCTCCACAGGACGGCGCCGGTCGCAGCGTCCAATGCGTACCAGTAGGAGTCGCCACCGCCGACATACACCACCCCGCTATCCACCGTCGCGGTGGAGGTGATCCCAGCAGCGGCTGGGGTACAACCAGGAGCGTTGGTAACCCCGAGGTATGTCCTCCATTTGAGAGCTCCGGTGGTCGCGTCCAGCGCATACTCATAGCCATCCCAGGAGCCGATATAGGCAATCCCCGATACCACCGTCGGGGAAGCCGCGATCGGTCCACCGGTCTTAAACGACCAGAGTTTCGTGAGCTGCGCCGCGTTCGACGCCGCGATGATCGTCTCTGAGGCGTTCGTGGCCGTTCGCTGTGGATTCTGAAGGTAGGTGGGCCAGTCCGCGGCAGTCGTCAGGAGACCAATCAGCATCAATGCCGTCGCGGTGGCGGCATCACGTAGATTGATTCGTCGCTCTGCCGGTGATCCCCATCTCACGGCAAACGTTCAGTGTTGAGGTGCAATGCGGTAGAGCCTCCAATCCGTGTAAGTGTCACCCTCGTCGTGAAATTGTCTGACCAGTGTTCCGATGCCCGCGCCGTCGTCGTAGAGGGTCGGATACTGACGATTGATCGCGTCGAGCGAGCCCAGCCCACTGTTGGGCGGGACCAGGATGTACAGGACACCGAATTCAGCCGGAGCTAAGAGAACGGGTTTGAAATCGCGGTCGGAGGGGGCAACGTATTGGTCGGGATGGTTTGAAGTCATGACGATCACGAAGCCAATGAAGTCGTCGATGAGGACAGAACCTCTCGGCAGGTGTAATGAGTCGATGTATGAAGAATCTGATCGTTCCATCAGGTAGCGCTTCGACGCCATCTCTTGCTGGCTCGTCGGGGTCCGAGTCAGGAGCGCCTGTATTGGGTAGGCATCGTTCGGATCCGTTGAGTTGCTCAACAAAGCGTTACCGGCGGCAGGGATGGCGGTCATCATCAGCAGCACGCATCCGACGGCGAAAGCGATCTGGCCAACGGGGCGGAAACGAATTCCCCCCGACGAACCTCGGCTGCCGTTGACTGAGGCGTACGCGTCTTCTCTAACTCGCGAGCCTGCTCGAAGCCTGGGTTGCGTTGGCGAAAGCGCGATTGCGGCCATCACGACCGCAAAAGGAATTACGACGATGAAGTACCGCAAGTTCGGAAGGATGGCCCCGGTGGTGTGCGCCCAGAACATGAATGTGACGACAGCAGCGAAGATCGCCGCCAGGGCGAGCGAGTTCATGTCCCGCCGCAAGAGCGATTGGATCGCGCCGACCACCACCACGAGAGGCAGGAATGGCTCGAGTGCCAGCATCCATCGGACGCCGGTAACCGCCCCATCAAACTCCCGCGCCAGCGTCGGATGCCCCAGTCCCAGTGAGTGCAGTTGCGCAGCGTTGCCGTATGCCGAGGAGAGCTGTGGGAATGCGCTGCCCGTGATCACAAAGCTCACCAGCGCCCAGAGCACGAAGGCCAGGGCGAAGGGTGCGACGGCGATCACGCAGTCCGACGCCGCGAGTGCGAGCCTCGACCGTGGTGCGCCCTGACTGTCAAGGTAGGTAGCGAGACCGACAATTCCAAGAACGGCGGCCGCTGCTGCCGTCGCCTCATACCGAGTCAGGTACGCCAGCGCGAGATACATGCTCATCACGACCAGTGACGCCATCCGGCGTTCTCGGAGCCACCGTCCCAGGTGACGTACCACGAGAAGCAGGAAGAAGAGGAATTGTGCTTCGCTCATCGAGTTGGCCGCGTACAGCACGATCATTGGATGAAGGGCGAAGCATGCCGCCAGGGCGAGCCTGCGGCCGCGTGTTAGACCTATGTCTTGCAGGAAGCGCAAGAGCTGGACCACCGCACCCGCCATGAAGAGGGCCGAGACGAGGTTGCCCGCGAAGGCCTGGCGCACCAGCGCCGGCCACAGGAATTTCAGTGCCACGAACGGCAAGAGCACGAGATTCGGCAGCGGGCTCCAGACAAATCCAATCGCTGCGAGATGAGGGTCGCGACTGAATAGGATCCGATTCGCTGTCGCGACGCGGGCTACGCCGTCGTTGGCAGGAACGTTACCAATGAACACCAGGACTGCCGCGACAACCACATAGACAGAGAGGCACAAACCGAAGGCGACGCGAGTCTCTGAGAGGTTGGGAAGCCTCAGGCCCAGCCCAACGACTGCCTCGGACCGCTTGGCTAGCGGAAAACCAGAGGCGAGTGCCATCTCAAACGGAACTGACCGGTGCTCGGCGGCGGTCCAACCCGTGCACGGTCTTGTCCCAGAAGCTCGGCGCAATCACCAGCTGAGTGATGGCGCGCACCGCCGCGACCGACATCATCAACCAATAAATCGGGTAGAGCATTAGGGCAGGAATCAGCTGGGGACGGCCCCCCGTCCGCATTGCAACCACGTTCCGGTAGATGGCCAGGAAGTTGCCAAGAAACATGGACAGCATGGCCGGATAGAAGATCCAGCCCGGGAACACCACCTCGATCTGCGTGAAGCGGCCGACGAACCAGAGAAACACCAACAACCAGCAAAAGGGGTTGAGGAGCGCCAGGAGCGGAGTAGCGCCGAGTACGACGCAGAATCCCACGAAACCCAACGCTCCGAGCTGGCGCCAGGTGTCGAGTGGTCTGCGCATGTGCACCAGCCAGGTCTGTAGGTAGCCCTTGTACCAGCGCGAGCGCTGCTTCACCCAGTTGACGAAATCGCTATTGGCCTCCTCGAATGTCACGGAGTCGAGGATCAAAGTTCGGAATCCATGCCGGTGAAGACGGATGCCGAGGTCCGCGTCCTCCGTCACGTTGTACGGATCCCAGCCGCCAACCGTCCTCAACGCTGACGCGCGCAGATGCATGGATGTGCCACCGAGCGGTATCGGCGACTGCAACTTGATTAGAGCCGGTAGCATGGTCGAAAACCAGGTCGCATATTCGGCCGCAAACCAGCTGGTGATGATGTTCTGGGACGCGTTGTGATAGTGCAACCTTGCTTGTAGGCAAGCGACGGTTGGGTCTTGCCTCTGAAAGGCAAAGGCCGCGCGCCTGAGTTGCAGCGGATCAGGAAGATCTTCGACGTCGAAGACGGTGACAAGCTCGCCCGATGAAGTTCGCCAGCCGCAGTTGAGCGCCTTCGGTTTGGTTCGCGGCTCACCGGCAGGAACGCGGGTTATCTCGATGTGTTTGCCGGCGCATGCCTTCTTCGCCGCCAGAATCGTTGCGAAGTCGTCCGATTCAAGCAGCAGCTTGATCTCAAGCTTCTCCTTGGGATAGTCGAGTAGCTCAAGCATCAGCACTGTATCGGCGATCACGTTTTCCTCGCGATAGGCGCAGACGAGTACCGTGTATTTCGGCAATTCATCGTCCGGGATCGTTTTGGCCTCCGAATCGCTGACTCGGAGAATCTCAGGCGCATCCAGGCTGTGACGGAACCAGACCACGTTGTAGAGCAATACGGCGACGTAGATGACCGTGATCAGCGCATTGAACATGATGATTGCGATCACCGGGTTGACCACCAGGGTGAGGATCCATGTCCCTGCGATAGCGAGCAAAATCCCCCGCTGTCGGTCGTCCAGGAAGCGCCCGCCCGACATTTCCGGCGGCCTGCTGATCGTCCTTGGAGTGGGTGCGGGGGCTGGGCGCTCGACGGCGGCAGTGACTTCTTCGAGCACGAGCTGCCATCGCATCAGCGCGGCCATTCGCGCGTCAGATCCGGGCCTGTCGTCAGCAATCATGTGTTCCGGCCCTGGGCCGAGCTACTTCGAGCTGCAGCCATCACGACCTCGTGTCCAAAAGCGGTCAGAAAGTCGCGGGACCTGGCCACGTTGACTCTTTCGCCGGGCAGGCTCGAAGTGTTGCCCTCGAGGGTGTTGTTTATCGACAGTTGGAGGCCGCTCAGAAAGCCGCTCCACGGCGACGGTGCGACGAGGCGGGCGGTACCAGGGTCTGACATGCTGAGGACGATGCGCTCATAGAGTTCCTGGCCCTGCCACAACACCGGCCACTCCCAGTAGACAGCGGTCCAGTTCAAGCCGGTGGCGCTGTTGCGGTAAGTGATCGCCTTTGCAATCACGCCTGCTCCCAGGTCGACCCGCCTGCCCTCGACGATCAGAAAGTTGTGAAAGCGGTAACAGGATTCGATGCCGTACGCAGAGAACGTTCCGAGGTTAGACGTTGATATCACGTCCATGACGATCGGCGCCAGGAAGCGGGCCTGCAACCCGAGAGGCTGGCCAAATGCCGCCGGACCTGGACCGTAGTTGTACCTGTACCAGGTCGCATCAGACCCGAAGTACGCGCGAGCCCAGGGATAGCTGTCCACCTGGCGGAGAGACCAGTCAGGGACCCCGTACGCAGCTACTGCCGACGGCTGCAGCCGCGGTGGCCCAAGGTCATGCGATAGCAGCTCGAACTCGGGCAGCCGGGCGTTGGCGGCGCCAGTCAGGACGCCAGCTACCGCGAGCACCGCCAGCGCCACGCCAGCGCGTCTGACCGCCGGCCGCACCACGAACGGAGTCCGAGTTCCGTCGGCGGCAGTTGATGCTGGCCGGGGCAGCCAGCGATAAATCGCAGGGTGCGGCAGTTTGAGCCGGAAGAGAGGCAGCGCGAGCAGCATGACCAGGACGCTCAGGTTGAAGAGCACCAAGCCGAGGATGGGATGTAGCACGCTGATCGCGAAGTCCTCCCCCCAAGCCTTTCCCGTAGCAAAGATGAGAAGGATCCGAGCTATGTCGAGCACCCAGAGGAGCAACATCCCCGCTCCTATCCAGGTCAGCTTCGCAATCAACTTCCCGCGCACAACTGCAAAGCAAGCTGCCGCGACGAGCAGGAAGCCGAAGATTCCGTTGACGCCGGAACAGGCGGAACTGACGCTCAGCACAAATGGATGGACCGCGTTCGGGACGAGGAAGAGCGAGCCATCGCCGGCGTCGATGGGTTGTGCCACGGCGACGATACGAAGCACCGACCGCGCAGCGCCGATGGTTACGCTTGTGAACCACTGCAGCTCGGCAGCGAGAAACAGCGTGTACGGAGGCGGCCAGGCAAGCAGCAGGAACCCGAGCGGAAGCCGGATCCTCCAGAGGGCACGCACACCAAAAGCGATCGCAATGGCTCCCGCGGCAAAGAACGGTAGCGAGACGAGGTCGAGCCGCCAGAGCCAGAAGAACGTCGAAAGCCTTATCGGGACTATCACCACTATCGCCAGCGCGAACAAAAGCAGCGGTACTCCGATGATGTAGTCGATGTAGCGGTCGTGGATGTTCGCGTCTGGCTTTGGCGCGAGCGCGTTGACGGCGATTAGGAAAAGCGCGACGAGCGGCACCAAGCCCAGGTAGGCAAGCGGCGTTTCAAGCGAGACGCCATTCAGCAACGTGATCAGCGAAAAGCGGTAGGCGCCACCGACCAAGATGAGTACTGCCACAACTCGGAGCAGGAACTTGACTGCCGGTGTATTCAGGCGTTGCAGGAGTCTCAAGTCGCTGCCTGGGCTTTCCAAGAGCGCCCCACTACTGGGAAGTCTCGGACGTCTTGTTGCGCCGTCGGGCGACAACGAAGACGAAGAGGCCGAGCAGCGCAAAGCCAGTTATTGGAAGCAGCACGGCGAAAGGCGCCTCCGGAACGATCGCGGCGGCGGGCGAGATAGAAACACTTGCGCCAGACGTCAAGCAACCGGTCGCTTCACATCCGATCCAGATGGCGTTCCGGACGGACGCGATGTTGCCGTCAGGAGCAGTGCCGCTGAAACTGCTGGTGTACGTACAGGTTGCGTTACCGGACTGATCGGTAGTAATGGTCGGCGCCCCCGAGTCGTCGGGCGGCGACGACGTAGACCCGCCGAGCGAACCACCTTCACCAATCGTCTCGGCCGTAGAACTACCGATGCCGGGCGAACACGTGAATGAGATCGTGTAGGTTCCCTGGTAAAAGCCGCCACTCGGCAAGGCCTGAAAGGCGTCTACGACGGTGTATGTCTTTCCGCCCTCGCCGGCTAGAGTGATGGTGCCTGTCATCGACATCGCCCCACTGAGGGCTCCGGCGAGACTCGTGGTTGTCTTGGAGACGCTTACCGCCTTGACGTCGGCTACGCCAGTTTGGAGTGTCGCTGCACCGGGACCGGGCGCCCGTGATTGTGCGGAATTGTGTCCGCCAGCACCTGCTCCTCCAAGCAACTGATGCGTCTTGGCGACGACAACGGCAGCGCCGCGTTGGATGCCGGGCAGATAGTTGAACGAGAGGATGGCGAACGCGAGCAGAAGGGGTGAAAGGGCAAGACCAACGCGCACGATCTTGGTCATCGCCTCTGCCACCCCCAAGGAGAACTATCTCCGAACGCTGGCCACCCTCGCATGTGCCACTCGGCTGACCTTCCACAGAATATGAACCAGTCCCTTGAGCACAATGGGGCATTTGTCCCCAAGCTGATTCGTGTAACTACCTGGACCAGGTGTGACCGTGGGCCATGCGTCCTAGTTCACGTCTGTGTAACAGTCGAGCTGTACTCAAAACGCGGAAGTCTGCGCGCCTGGGCAGGGGGTGTGCGTCGCGAACGGCCGCCCGGAGCGACGCCTCCAGCGGGGATGTCCCCCCTCAGAGTTAGAGTTCGGATCGGATCTTCGCCGCGGCTTCAGCCAGCACCCGCAGCTTCTGAAACGCCGTCGCGCGCGGCAGGTACTTCATCCCGCAGTCGGGCGCCAGCAGGAGCCGTTCGGGGGGTACGAAGCGGAGCGCGTCGCGGATCCGCCCCCCGACTGTTTCGACGTCCTCGACCGGGCTCTCGTCAGCGAGGTCGATCACGCCCACGATCAGCTGTTTTTGAGGCAGCGATCGCAGGACGGAGAGGTCGACCCTCTGCTGCGCCGATTCCAGTGAGATCTGCGTCACATTCGCCGCGGCCAGCTGGGCCAGGAACGGGTAACCCCTGGGGCGGGAATGGACGATGTGCGCGTAACCGAAGCAGGTGTGCAGCGCCGTCACTCCCTGCACGCCCTCGACGGCCCGGTTGATCGCCGCGATCGCGAAACGCGCGGCCTTCTCGGCGCGGGCCTGCAGGTACGGCTCGTCGATCTGAACCACGTCCGCGCCTGCCTGGAAAAGGTCTCGGACCTCCGCGTTGACCGCCGCGGCGAGGTCCATGGCCAGCGCTGCCTCGTCGCCGTAGTAGTCGTCCTGGGCTTGCTGCGACATGGTGAAGGGACCGGGCAGCGTGGCTTTGATGACGCGGTCGGTGTTGGCGCGCAGGAACTGGACGTCGCGAACCTCGACCGGATGCGACCGTTTGATCGGCCCGACCACGCGCGGGACCGGGTTCGGGTGGCCGGTCCGGTCGAGCGCGGTGCCGGGGTTCTCAAGGTCCATCCCCTCCAGCGCGGTCGCGAAGCGGTTCGAGTAACTCTCCCGGCGCATCTCCCCGTCGGTCAGGATGTCGATGCCGGCGCGCTCCAGGTCGCGGATGGCGAGCAGCGTGGCGTCGTCCTGGGCCTGCTCCAGGTGCTCGGGCGCGACCCGCCAGAGCTCCAGCGCCCGAGTTCGCGGGGGCAGCCGGCTGCCGAGCCTGTCCCGATCGATCAGCCAGTCGGGCTGGGGATAGCTGCCGACCACCGTCGTCAGCAGGATTCCGTCCTGGCGCATGATTCAGCTTCGGCGACATGATCTCAAAGCTCTCCGGCGGCCGCCTCAAAGGGGACGGGTGCGACCGCGATTGGATCTGGGACCGGAAAGCCGAGGCAGCCGCTTCCGACCAGGTGCTGGTGTCGGCATCGGCGGCCTGGGCGAAGCAGTTGAGCCGGATCCGAGAGGATTCGCCCTTCTACCGGCGCAAGCTGCGGGAGGCGGGCGCCGGGGAGGCGCCGGTGGGGCTGGCCGACCTGGCGCGGCTCCCCTTCACGACGAAGGCCGAACTGAAGCAGGCGATGGACGAGGAGCCGCCCTTCGGGAGCAACGCCTGCGTGCCCTCAGAAGCGATCAAGCGCGTCTACCAGACCAGCGGCACGACCGGCTCGCCGAGCGTGCTGGCGCTCACCGCCAAAGACGTCGAGAGCTGGACAGCGATCGGCACCCGAAGCTACTTCGCGACCGGCATCCACGACCACCACAGCGTCCTCAGCACGTATGGCGCGGGGCCGTTCGTGGCCGGCCATACCTACTTCGCGCTGGAGCGCATCGGAGCGCGCGTCGTGCCGGTCGGCCCAGGCGACACGGACCGGGTGCTGTTCGCGCTCCGGGCCGGGATCACGGACACCCTCCTGGCGACGCCTTCGTTCGCCCAGTACGTCGCCAACCGGCTCGAGTCCGACCCGGCCAGGCGGTCGCTGGCCCTCGTCCACATCGTGACCGGCGGTGAGCCCGGCGGCGGCATCCCCGCCATCCGCGACCACATCCAGGAGGTCCTGGGCACGCTCGTCAACGAAGCGATGGGGATCGGCGATGTCGCGCCTTCACTGTTCGGCGAGTGTCCGCTACAGCAGGGGATGCACTTCTGCGGGACCGGCCACATCTGGCCGGAGCTCGTCGACCCGGAAACCAGGGAGCCGCTGGCGATCGAAGCCGGGGCGGTCGGCGAGCTCGTCTATACGAGCCTGACGCGGGAGGCCATGCCGGTCGTGCGGTTCCTGGGCGGTGACATCGTCCGCATCGAAGGGACGTCCTGTGAGTGCGGGCGGACCAGCTTCCGGATGCGCTGCCTGGGACGGCGTGACGACATGTTCATAGTCCGCGGCGTCAACGTCTACCCGTCCGCGATCCTGGCCGTGGTCGGCGACTTCCGGCCCCGGGTCACAGGACGCGCGCGTGTGGTGCGCCGGAGCGGCGAGGTGAGCGTTCAGCCCCCGGTCCCGATCGAGGTCGAAGTTCCGGCCGGAAAGGCGACCGCCGACGGTTTGGCGGCCGAGCTCGAAGCCGCCATCCGGTCTCGCCTCATCTTCAGGGCCAGGGTCGAGTTGGTCCCCGAGGCTGACTTCGGCGACAGCGCCTACAAGACCCGGCTCAGCGTGACGCGCGAATGAGCAAAGCGCCCGACCGCAAGCGCCTCCGTTCCGAGCTGGGCTGGAGCACCGCCGACCGCATCGTCGTCCGCGGCCACGACCTCGTCGAGCTGATCGGCAAAGTCTCGCTCGGCGACATGGCCTTCCTGGAGCTGAAGGGGAGGCTGCCCACCCCACAGGAGTCCGAAGTCTTCAACGCCCTCGCCGTCACCCTCGTCGAGCACGGCCTGACGCCCAGCGCGCTCGCCAGCCGGCTCACCTTGCTAGGGGCGCCGGAATCGCTGCAGGGGGCGGTGGCCGCCGGCCTGCTCGGGTTGGGGGACCGCTTCGGCGGTCCCGTCGAGGAGGCGGCGCGGACTCTCCAGGAAGCCCTCGCCGGGGCCGACACGCGGACCGACCTGAGCGGCCTCGCGCGGGCTGTCGTGGAAAGGCACAAGAGCACGGGGCGGCCGGTCGCCGGCCTGGGCCACCCCGTCCATCGCGAGGTCGATCCGCGAGCTCCCAAGCTCTTCCAGGTGGCGGCCGCCAACGGCTTCTCGGGCCGTCACGTGGAACTCATGCAGCTGATCGCCGACGAGGCCACGCGCGCCTATGCCCGCCCGCTGCCGGTCAACGCGACCGGCGCCATCGGCGCGATCGCCAGCGAGCTCGAGATCCCCTGGCGGGTCTGTCGCGGCCTGGCCGTGATGGCGCGTGCCATCGGCCTCGTCGCGCACGTCCAGGAGGAGCTCCAGGACCCGATCGCGGCGGAGATCTGGAGACGCGTCGAAGACGAGTCCTCGGAGCACCTCCGGCCTTAGGCTGAACAGCCCTCGAGCTGACGTCGATCGGGTCCGGGCCCGGTCCGATAACTGACTCAACCCGGCGCCCCTTCGAGCATGAGCATCGCGACAGGGTCGCCGATCTCGCCGGGTCGAGTTTTGCCCTCTACAGCGGATGGAGCTGAAAGTGGACAGGGGATCGTAAACGGGGTTATTCTCGTGGCGAGAGCGTGGCGGCTCGTACGCCACCTGGGGGAAGACCGCGACCGCGCTCGATGCCCTGGTACTGGCAAGGTGGGCGGCCGGTGGTTATGCGGTTCCGCTGCGCGAAGATTCCGTCGCGTGTCGCGCCGCGTTGAGCATGCGGAGCGTCCCTTGCGGAGGTGTTACTAAATTGCCCACGAAAAACTTGACTGATTACGCTTCCACGAACATCGACCATGCAGCACTTCAGGCTTACCACCGCCAGATGCACGAAACGTTCCGCACCACAGAAACAGGGACTCTTGTTGAGTATCTCGGCAAGGAATTCGTCCTTCACAAAAACGTGTTCTGGCCAGGCGATGACTCGAAAGCACTCGTCGAGAACTACGTTGTTCATCCGGGCGAGGAGGTCCTCGACGTCTGCACGGGTGCTGGCCACATCGCTGTCTTCTCCGCACACAAGGGCGCCGGAAGCGTTGTTGCATTGGACAGAAACCCGGATGCAGTTGCGAATGCGAAGGATAACGCAGCACGGCATGGCTACTCGCACATCATCGAAGTCAGGGAATCTGACATGTTTTCCGCCCTCGAGAAGGACAGGAAGTTTGATGTCATCACCATGAATCCGCCGTTTGAAGAGCATGTGCATGATGACATCGTTTCCGCCTCGACTTGGGATGAAGACCTGCACGTGCACAA
>CATPBK010000040.1 GCA_955652705.1 Candidatus Dormiibacterota bacterium
CCCGGGCCCGGTCCGCTCCCTCCTGCTCGAGCCTGGCGGTGAGGACTTCTGCCCCTCTGGCAGCGCCAGCAACCCCAACGGCGCCTGCCAGACCACCACCAACTACCCTCCCAGCACAGGCGGCGGTAGCACAACTGGCACAAGGTTGTTCACCTTTCGAGGAGCCGTGACCAACACCGCTGGCAACAGCGAGCTCCTCACCGTCGGCGCCTACGACCTCACCGGCAACCCGGTCCCGGGCGTAGGCATCACGTTCACTGACTACTACGGCAGCCCGACCGCGATGGGCGGCAGCTGCTCGCCGTTCTTCGGCAGCGGCAGCACCATCACCGGCTGCACGGTCAAGACCGCCACCGGAACCACCGACGCCAACGGCAAGGCCACCTACACCGCGACCTCCAGTGTTGAAGGCGCCGACACCGTCTATGCGACTGTGACGTCGGCGTCCGCCATCACCTCGGACGGGGCCGAGGTCGACTGGGGCACGTCCACTCTAACGGTGACCCCCAACTACACCAACGCCGACGTCGCCAGGGCTACCGGTGCGAACTCGAACTACAATGTCGTGGCCAGGACCGGCCTCGGCGCGGCCAACACCAACTGCGCCTCCGCCGACATCTACGAAGGCAACGCAGGCTTCGCCGGGTGGGGCGTCGGCCCGGACACCGACCTCAGCGACGGCGCCGGAGGGAGCAAGGCGTACTTCACGGGTGTTGGGACCAGTGAGACCGCGTATTCGGACAGTGGCTGCACCACAGCCATCACAGATTTCAGCACCAAACCCACTGAAATCTTCTTCAGGCCTGACAGCGGTACCGGCGCCTTCACCTTCACCATCACGTCGACGACCCCGGGTGACAGCGCCAGCCCGGTAGTGAACACGCAGGGGAACAACGACTTCCCACAGAACTGGACCGATGCTGGGCCCCACTACCCTGGCGATGTTGTTCCGGGCGCGACCACGGTCTGGACCTAAAAGGGCCCCTACGCCGAAAACCATAAGACGAAGGGCCGGGGCCTTGATCGCCCCGGCCTCTTTCGTTTGCTGTGGCGATTTCAGTGAGCGCTAGCCGTACCACCCGACGAGGTCGACCACGAGGTCGACCGCGCCGGCCGGGGATCCGTTGTAGAGATCGACCGCGCCGTCGGCAGGCAGCTGCACGACGACCAGGTTCGGGATCGTCTGGCCGGGCCCGAAGTTGAGGTCCGAGGCCAACGGAGGGCTCCCGGCGTCCGGATAGACAGTGACGTAGCCGGCTCCCTGCGGGTTCGTGCCGGTCACATTGAGGACCACGGCTGTGGCCCCCTGGGGAGGTACCCCGAAGCGGCCGGCCACCCCGAGCGGGACCGCCGCATGGGCCGCGGCCGGGGTTGAGACGCCACCTGTGCCATCACGCGTGTCGAGCAGGCGGACCGGTGTGAGGCCGGTGTAGAGGCCGCCGCTGCTGGCCCCGCTGGCGTCGCTGTACCAGCCGTTCAGGTCGACGACCAGGTCGGTCGATCCGGTCGAACCGTTGTAGAAGCTGATCTGATGATTGGCGCTGACCTGGACCTGGGCTCGGTTGGGTATCGTCTGGTTGGGACCGAAGTTGACATTGGAGGCGAGCGGCGGCGCGCCGCCGGCGGGGAACGCCGTGATGTAGCCCGCAGCCTTCGGGTTGGTGACAGTGAGGTTGGCGACCACCGCCTCGATTCCCGCCCCCTGCAGGCCTGGGATCCCGTCCAGTGAAAGCGTCGCCGTCTGCCGGGGCCCGAGAGTGGCGAAACCCTGTCCCTGCCGCGTGTCGACGATCCGAGTCGGAGCCACTGGGTGCAGGCGCCCGGCGCCCCCGCTGGTGGCAGCCGAAGTGGCGACCCAGCCCTCGACGTCCGCGACCAGGTCGGTCGAGCCCACCGAGCCGTTGAAGAGGCTCACCTTGCCTCCGGCGCCGAGAGGCACCTCCACCAGGTTGGGGATGGTCTGGCCGGGTCCGTAGTTGAGATTGGAGGCGAAGGGCCGGCAGGCGCCGGAGGCGTACACGGTCACGTAGCCGTTGGCGGTCGGATTGGTCGCGGTGACGTTCATGATGACGGCCGCAACGCCGGAGTTGGGCACTCCGCCCGCGCCGGCCACGGTCAGGTCGACGGTCTGCCCGGGACTGAGCGTGCCCCACCCGCCCAAGCCTGAACGGCTGTCGAGGATGCGCGTGGGCGGCACAGGGTTCAGCTGTCCCGGCCAGCCCGTGATCGCGGTCGGGGTCACCGAGCTGGAGGGGGCCGAAGTGATGCCGCTGCCGTAGGCGTTGCTCGCGGTCACGGTGAACGTGTAGCTGGTGCCGTCCGTAAGGCCCGTGACGGGCGCCCAGGTCGCCTTCCCGGTCGCTGTGCCGGTGGCTCCGCCGGGCGAGGCCGACACCCTGTAGCCGGTGAGGGGACCGCCATTCGAGGCGGGCGCGCTCCAGGTCACCTCGGCGAACCCGTCGCCAGGGCAGACCGCGAGGTTGGTCGGGGCGGCCGGGATGTACGAGAAGTGGGTGGCGAGGCTGCTCCAGAGCTCGGGGGCGCCGCCGCCGTAGTCGAGAGTGAAGATCCCCGCTCCGCGGAGGTTGTCCTGGTTGACGAGGTCGTATTTGCGGCCCAGCGAGGTGACGTCGTCCCAGTAGGACTCGCGCGTGCAGCCATAGGTCGAGGAGCTCCAAGTGGAGTAGGGCTCCTGGCCGGAGGCGTCGTATACGTCGCGCGCCAGGGAGTAGTTGGTGACGCCCGCGGAGCCGTTCGTGGTGACCGAGTTGAGATACCTCGGCACGGCCCGCTGCGGGTTGGCGGTCGGGTAGGCGTTGGGGACCGCTGCGCCGACGCAGTTCGTGTAGCCGTAATAGGGGATGCCGAGGATCAGCTTCGAGGAGGGGATCACGCCCAGGTATTGAGAGGCGACTCCGGCGTCGTTCCAGTAATAGGTCGTGAGCGGTCCGGTGGGGCTCATGCAGTAGCTCGAGCAGCTGAGTGGCGGGTGGCTCCAGTTGCTGCGGTCGAGGTCGTAGGTCATCACGAAGAAGGCGTCCGTAGAAGGCGCCAGGCCGGCGATGTCGAACATCCCGCCGGGGTCGCCCGCCGAGCTGCTGTAGGTTGCGATCGACAGGTAGAGGCTGGGCATCGCCGCCCGCAGCTGCTGCATGAAGCTGGTCGTCAGCGTTCGAATCGACTGGGTGCCGCAGGGTCCGTTGACCCCCTCGTAGTCCACGTTGACGCCATCCGCGCCGTGCAGCTGGCCGGCCAGCTGCTGGATAGTCGTCTGCGCGTTCAGGAGGGCGGAGCAGAGCCCTGCGTCGTGCTCGATCAGGGAGATGACCACCCTCGTCCCGTTGCCGTGTGCGGTGTTGATGAGGCCTGACCCGGTGGGGGAGTTCCAGACGTTCCAACCAGTGTTCCCCTGGACCAGGTTCCCGCCAGAGTCCACGACCAGGCCGAAGTAGGCGACCGTCGAGAGGAGCGAGAAGTTCCAGCTCGGGTAGCCGACGTTCGGATCGCCGAGGTTGCCGGCATTCACGTAGCCGAAGACCTCGCGCAAGGGCCTCGCGGTGGCGGTGCCTGTCGCCCGTGGACTGGGCGCCGCGAATTGCGGGCTGGGAACCGGCCGCATGGCGTTGGACTGCTGGATGGCCTGCTCCATGACCTGCGGCCGGACCTCGTCGCGTAGCGGCGTGGGGGAGGCAGCGCTCGCGGTGGCAATGGCGCCCGTGAGAAGTGCTTGCGGCAAGATCATCGCTACCGCCAGGAGCAGGATCAGCTGGCGAAACACCTGGTGTGGCATCGGGGGCACTGAGTTTAGGTTGTCGGTGCGAGATATATGCGTGCGAGCGGCCGAACGTCCGCCTCGATGACGGACTTCGCACCGAGTAGCCGCCCCGCGTTACGGCGTTAGATGTAGAACCCGACCAGGTCGACTACGACGTTCGTGGTCCCTAACTGGTTGTAGGCGTCGACCTTTCCACCGCTGCCAAGCTTGATCACGACCAGGTTGGCGATCGTGACGCCGGGCGGCCAGTTGAGGTCTGAAGAGGGCGGCTTGGCGGTCCCGTCCGGCCAGACGGTCAAGTAGCTCCCGGCGCTGGTGTCCGTCGCCGTCACGTTGATGACCACGGCACGCGCGCTGCTCGGCGTCGTGCCGGCTCCGATGGTGCCGGTGACCTGCACCGGGATGCTCGAGTCGGCCTGGATCGGTGTGGGCCGGGTGTCGAGGATCCGGTATGGAGTGACAGCTTGGAAGCGGAGACCGGTGCCGCCGGCGGTCGTATCCGTGTACCAGCCGCCGACGTCGGCGACCACGTTTACGCTCCCGTTCTTGTTGAATATGTCCACCTTGCCGCCGGACCCCAGCTGGACGATCACGCGGTTGGGGATGGTTTGGTTGGGGAGGAAGTTGAGGTTTGAGGCCGTAGGCTGGCTTTGGCCCTCGGGCCAGATCGTCAGGTAGCTGGCGGCGGTGGGATTTGTGACCGTTACGTTGAGCACCACGGCCTCCACTCCGCTGCCGGGAACGCCGCCGGCGCCCGGTACCGAGAGCGAAAGTATCGAATTTGGCCCGAGGGGCGTGGGCCGGGTGTCGAGGATGCGTGCCGGCGCTAGGGGGTTGAAGAGTCCGTCGGGCCCGGGCGAGGACGCGGGATCGGTCACAAAGCCCTGCACGTCGATCACAACGTCGGCATTGCCCCGCTGGTTGTAGACGGAGATGTAGCCAGGCGCCGACGTCGAGCTCGGCCCTACGGCGACCTCCACCAGGTTCGGGATGGTCACGCCACCGGTCCAGTTCAGGTTCGAGGCGAAGGGCCGCGCCGCGCCGTCCGGGTAGATGGTCAGGTAGCTCGGCGCAGTCGTGTTGGTGACGGTCACATTGAGGACGACGGCGGAGACACCTGAGGCGGGTACATGAGAG
>CATPBK010000041.1 GCA_955652705.1 Candidatus Dormiibacterota bacterium
GCCCAAGAGTTCACATCGACGGCCCGGTTTGGCACCTCGATGTCGGCTCGTCGCATCCTGGGGCTGGAGTCGGTCCCAAGGGTTGGGCTGTTCGCCCATTAAAGCGGTACGCGAGCTGGGTTTAGAACGTCGTGAGACAGTAAGGGAAATTGCTGTCTATAAATCTGGCCAAATGCTGGAACATCCGGTGGATCCCTCACTACCGCGGCACCCGTCGGTGAAGCGGTGACAACGTGAAGGGTGCGGACAATCAGCAGGAAAGACCGAATGTAACATTCGGAATCCTCAGAGACTGTACGCCAGACGGGAAAGGTTCCCGAAGATACAGTCCGAGCTGCATGGCGACATGCAGAGCTGGGCAGAAATGACCCGGCCAACGACCCAAGCGGTCGTGAGTAACAAAACTGTCGGTCCCTATCCGCCGTGGGCGTAGGAGACTTGAGGAGGTTTGGCCCTAGTACGAGAGGACCGGGTTGAACGGACCGCTAGTGTACCGGTTGTCGCGCCAGCGGCAGCGCCGGGTAGCCATGTCCGGTTTGGATAAGCGCTGAAAGCATCTAAGCGCGAAGCCAGCTTCGAGATAAGGTCTCCCACCGGATAACCGGGTAAGGCCCCTGGTAGACCACCAGGTTGATAGGCCGCAGGTGTAAGAGGAGTGATCCTTTGAGCTGAGCGGTACTAATAGGCCGAGGGCTTGTCCACCTATAACTCACTCTTCAGTGCAGCTGAGGACGGGAAGAGGATCCCGGCCTCGGCACGGAGATCAAAACAAAGACCGATTTTCGGTTAGTCACTTCCAAGGCCGGGCGCCGTTGCGCCCGGTCTTTTCTTTTTCCCGCCCCTGGATATACTTCCGAGCCGGATTCCCGGGAAGCCGGAGCGAACCCAGCATCACCGGTACGCAGACCAGGGAAACAATGAGCCGACCAAGGGAGGAAGAACCGGTGACGATTTACGCCGACAAGACGCTGGTCTGCCGCGACTGCGGGATCGAGTTCCTGTTCACCTCGGGTGAGCAGGAGTTCTATGAGACGAAGGGCCTCCTGAACGAACCCGGAAGGTGTCCAGAGTGCCGGACGCTCCGCCGCGAGGGCCGCTCCGTCGGCCGGGCGCGCACCATGCATCAGGTAGTCTGCGCCGTGTGCGGAACCCAGACGGAGGTCCCCTTCCTGCCGACCCAGGGGCGCCCGGTTTACTGCCAGGACTGCTTCCAGCAGATCCGGACCCGAGCCTAGACGCCGTCTGGATGCGGCGGGCCCTCGAGCTCGCCGCCAAGGCCGAGCACCGCACCAGCCCGAACCCGATGGTCGGGGCGGTTGTGCTCGACAAAGAAGGACGGGTTGCGGGCGAGGGCTTTCACCAGCGGGCGGGTGAGGCGCACGCCGAACGGATCGCGCTGGAAGCCGCCGGCGGACGGGCCCGGGGTGGAACGCTCTACGTAACTCTCGAGCCCTGCTCGCACCAGGGCCGCACGCCGCCCTGCGTCGACGCCGTCATCGCGGCTCACGTGGCCCGCGTGATCGTCGCCCTGGAGGACCCGGACAGGAGGGTGCAGGGAGCCGGCGTGTCCGCGCTGCGCGCGGTGGGCATCCCGGTTGAGGTCGGCGTCGAGGCGGCTCGAGCGAGCCGGCTCAACGAGTTCTATGTCAAGCACCGCACGGCCGGGCTGCCCTTTGTCACCGCGAAGTTCGCGATGAGCCTGGACGGCAAGATCGCCACCGCAGGGGGCGAGTCGCGCTGGATCAGCGGCGACGTCGCGCGCGCGGAGGCGCACCGGATGCGGCGCGCGCACGACGCCATTCTGGTCGGCGTGAACACTGTTCTGAAGGACGATCCCGAGCTCACAGCTCGCGGCGAGGCCGGCGCCCGCCAGCCGCTCCGCGTCGTCGTCGACTCGACACTCAAAACGCCCACCACCGCCCGGGTCGCCGGCCCGAATACCCTCATCGCCACCACGAGCGCGGCTTCGAAGAAGCAGACAGCCTTGCTCACTCAGGCCCACGCAGACGTGCAAACGCTGCCCGCCGCGGGCGGCGGTGTGGACCTGGCCGCATTGTTGGAATCACTGGCCGCCCGAGGAATCCTGAGCGTCCTCGCGGAGGGTGGCGGCGAGGTCCTCGGCGACCTCTTCGACCGCGGCTTGGTCGACAAGGTGGTCGCCTTCATCGCGCCTGCGGTGATCGGCGGCCGCGGCGCGCCGGTCGCGGTCACCGGCCACGGCGTCGAGGTGCTGGCCAAAGCGACGCGTCTGGCCGAGGTCGAAGTCCAACGGATGGGAGCCGACATCATGGTCAGCGGCTATGTTCAGCGGCATCGTTAGCGCGGTGGGACGGGTGGCCCGTGCCAGTGCCAACCGCCTGGACATCGAGCACGCCGAGACCGCCGCCCGGCTCACAGCCGGCGCCAGCGTGGCGGTCAACGGCGCTTGCCTTACGGTGACGAAAATCGACGGTCACACCTTCGCCATGGATGTCGTCCCCGAGACCCTGTCCAGGACGAATCTCGGTGAGCTCAAAGCCGGCGACAAGGTCAACCTGGAGCTGCCCCTGACGCTCCAACAGCCGCTCGACGGACACCTCGTCCTCGGTCACGTCGACGCTGTCGGGGAAGTGCTCCAGGGGCGGGACGCCGAGTCGGGCGGCGAGCTGACCATCTCGCTGCCACCCGAGCTCGCGCGCTACGTCGCTCTCAAGGGCTCGATCGCCGTCGACGGCATCAGCCTGACGGTGGCTGCCGTCGTCGACGGCGGGTTCCGTGTCGCGCTCATCCCGCACACGCTCGCGCGCACCGTCGCGCAGAATTACAGGCGAGGCACGCGCGTGAACCTGGAGGTTGACGTGCTGGCCCGTTACCTGGAGAGGCTGCAGGAGAGCTAGTGTCACGACTCAGAAATTCGGAGGCATCTCATCGGCTCTGGACGTCGCTGCCGGTGTTAGAGGGCCCCGGCCCGAGTGCTCAGGCATCCGCCGATGCATTCCGCCTCGGGCCACCCCTGCCTTGGCAGCGACGCCCAGACCGGCGCCCTATCGGTCGCCTGCCGCGATCTGCAGTTCGAACCTCCGACTCGTGGCACTGATGTCACTGGCCACGATCCCGGAAGCCGTCGAGGACTTCAAAGCAGGCAAGTTCCTGATCATCGTCGACGACGAGGACCGCGAGAACGAGGGCGACCTCGCCGTAGCGGCCGGCCTGGTGACGCCCGAGCAGATCGCGTTCATGGCCAAGCACGGTGGCGGCCTGATCTGTATGCCCTGCATCGCCGAGCGTCTCGACGAGCTCGACATCGAACCGATGGTCACGCACAACACGAGCCGCCTCGGGACCGCCTTCAGCGTCAGCATCGAGGCCAAGCACCTGGTCACGACCGGCATCAGCGCCTACGACCGCTGCGCCACCATCAAGCACGTCCTGAACCCCGCCGCCAAGCCGAGCGACTTCGCCAAGCCTGGCCACACGTTCCCGCTGCGCGCGGCTGAAGGCGGCGTGCTGATGCGCGCGGGCCAGACCGAGGCCGGCGTCGACCTGGCGCGCCTCGCCGGCCTGTTCCCGGCCGCGGTGATCTGCGAGATCATGAATGACGACGGGACCATGTCCCGGATGCCGGACCTGGAGAAGTTCGCGAAAGACAACCAGATCAAGGTCGTGGCCATCAAGGACCTGATCGCTTATCGCCGGCGCAACGAGAAGCAGGTCGAGTGCCTGGCGGTCACGCAGATTCCCAACCGCTTCGGCACCTGGCGTGCCTACGCGTACGAGGACGTCCTCCGCAAGGAGAACCACCTGGCTCTCGTGATGGGCGAGATCGATCCGGAGAAGCCGGTCCTGATCCGCGTCCACTCCGAGTGTCTCACCGGCGACGTCTTCGGCAGCCTGCGCTGCGACTGCCAGCCGCAGCTCGACAAGGCGATGGAGATGATCCAGGCCCAGGGCACCGGCGTCGTCCTCTACATCAAGCACCACGAGGGCCGCGGCATCGGCATAGTCGAGAAGCTGCGCGCCTACGCGCTCCAGGACAGCGGCCTCGACACGGTGGAGGCCAACGAAGCCTTAGGCCTGCCGGCCGACCGCCGGGAGTACGGCATCGGGAGCCAGATCCTGGCCGACCTCGGCGTCCGCAAGATGCGAATCCTGACGAACAACCCGCGCAAGTACACCGGCGTGGAGGGCTTCGGGCTGGAGGTCGTCGAACAGGTTCCGATCAAGATCAAGTCCAACCCCCATAACGAGCGCTACCTGAAGACCAAGAAGGAAAAGCTCGGGCACCTGCTCTAGTGAACCTCTGAATGGGCGAGAAGGGACAGCAGGCCTCGCTCGACGGCAGCGGCCTCCGGATCGGCGTGGTCGCGGCCCGGTACAACCAGGACATCACCGAGCGGCTGCTGCAGGGCGCGTTGGACACCCTCAAAAAGAACGGTGCCACCGCCGATCCTGTGGTCTGGGTGCCCGGCTCGATCGAGCTTCCGATCGCGGCCCAGGCCATGGCCGACTCGGGGCGTGTTGACGCGATTGTGGCGCTTGGCTGCGTCATAAAAGGCGAGACCGCGCACTTCGATTTTGTCGCTGAGGCCTGTGCCCGAGGCCTCATGGACGTGGCCCTCGAGTCTGGAGTGCCGTGCGCCTTCGGGGTGCTGACTACCTACGACAAGGCGCAGGCCGCAGCCCGCGGAGACAAGGGGGAGGAGGCCGCCGCCGCGGCCATCGAGATGGCGAACCTGCTGAAGACGCTCAGAAGCCCCAGCTGAACTTCCGCTCGGGCGCCAGCCGGGCTCGTTCGTGACCGATTATCGCCGCCCGGCCCTGCATCGCGATGCCGCGCCTTGGCCCGCCTGCGTCGACGACCAGCGCTGCCCGCGGTTCCTGCGAGAGGTTGCGCAGCTTGACGCCGTCCGCGTCAAATTCCAGCTCCCCGGACTCCAGGACCGTGTACATCACAGGCATCACGTGCGGCCACCCGGTCGGCCCCACAGTCGCGAGCCGGCCGATGCGCTGCGACCGCAGGAACTCCAGCTCAGGCGGCGTGAGCGTCACGCGCGCGCGACTGTCGCCTGCAGGAAGTTGAGGGCGTTCAGGTAGGCGCGGACGCCGGCCGCCACCGTGTCGCTGGAGGCTCCTCGGCCCATCACGGTCTCGCCTCCCAGGGTGAGCTCGATAACCGCCTCGGCCAGCGCATCCCGACCGGGCGTAGCGGAGAACGCCGCGAAGCTGTTGACCGTGGGCTCGAGGCCGGTCAGCTTCTCCATCGCGTTGATGGCCGCGTCCAGCGGGCCGTCGCCCTGCTGGCGGCGCATCGCGGGGCCGGAGCCGAGCTCCAGGGTAACCTCCGCGGTCGCCGGCATCCCCGACGTGGTCTGCACGGAGAGAGCCAGTAGCTTGATGCGGCCGGGCGCCTCGGCCAGCACCTCCTCGGCGGTCTTCCGGAGGTCCTCGCGGTAAACCGTCTCCTTCTCCTCGCAGAGCTCGAGCACCGCCGCGTAAATACCCTCCAGCAGGCTGCCCTCGCCGTCGGGCACGGGCATTCCCATGTCGCGCAGCTCGCTGGAGAGCTGCTCGCGGCCGGAGGCGGAGCCGATGACCCCGGCGGAGGGATTGAATCCGAGCTCGGACTTGTCGATGGCTTCCATCAACGGGCCCACCGGCTCGCCATGAGGGACGAGCAGGGCCAGGCGGCGGCCGTCATCGCCGACGACCACGATCGGCTCGCCTCCCGACACCAGCTGGGTGAGCAGGTCGGCAGCCCGCGAGGCCAGCTCCGAAACGGTCACCTGAGAGGCCAAGCCGGCATCCAGTCTAAGCTTTTAGGCCGTGATCGCCACCAGCGTCAGCCACTACCCGAAAGTCGGCAACGGACCCGGCCGGCAGCGCCTTCGCCAGGCGATCGCCCAACTCGACAAGGGCGCCATCGACCGGGCCGCGCTGGACCGCGTCGCGGACGAGGTCACCGCCGAGGCGATCCAAGAGCAGGAGCGCGCCGGCCTCGACCTGGTCACCGACGGGCAGATCCGCTGGCAGGATCCGGTCACGTACATCGCCGGCAAGCTGGATGGCTTCGAGCTGCACGGCTTGCTCCGCTGGTTCGAGACCAATACCTACTACCGCCAGCCGGTGGCGAAAGGGCCGATCACCTGGAAGGAGCCCATCCTGGTCCGCGACTTCCTCTTCGCTCGCGAGCACGCCAGCTCCCCGGTGAAGGCCGTTTTGACCGGTCCCTACACCATCGGGACGCTCTCCGAGACGCGGCACCACCAGAGCCGGCGGGACTTCGTCCTGGAGCTGGCCGGCGCGCTCAACCAGGAGCTCAAGGCCCTGGCCGACGAGGGCCCGGCCTGGATCCAGGTCGACGAGCCTGCGATCGCCAGGAACCCTAGCGTTCGCTACCCGCGCGATTTCGAGCTCTTCGGGGAGGCGATGCACCGGCTCACCCAGGGCGTGAACCAGCAGAGCCGGTTGAGCCTCTACGTCTACCACGGCGACGTCGCCGACTATCCGCAGGTCGCCGAGCTGCCCTTCGCGCTGATCGGGCTGGACCTGGTTCAGGGCGCCGCCAACTGGGACCTGGTGGGCGGCTGGCCCGACTCCAAAGCGATCGGGCTGGGGGCGGTCGACGCCCGCAACGTGAGGCTGGAGGACCCTGAAGAGGTGGCGCAGCGGATTGCCGGCGTCACAGCGCGGGAGATCCACCTGAGCCCGAGCTGCGGGCTCGAATTCCTACCCAGGGAGACGGCCTTCCAGAAGTTGGAGCTGGTCGCCCGCGCGGCCCACGGTGTCGAGGCGAGGACCTGATCAGCAGATGAACGAGGCGACCGAGGGACTCCGCACCACCAGCGTGGGCAGCCTGCCCAAGCCGGACTACCTGCTGCACGCGCGCGCCCAGCGTGCCCGCAACGAGATCAGCCAGGAGGAGCTCGACGAGCTCAGCCGGCGGGCGACGCAGGAGTGGATCCGCTTCCAGGAGGAGATCGGGGTCGATATCGTCGTCGACGGCGAGATGTACCGGGGGGACATGGTCGCCTACTTCGCCGAGAACCTGGAGGGCATGGGCATCTCCGGCCTGGTGCGCTCCTACGGCAACCGCTACTACAAGAAGCCGATCGCGAACGGCGACATCCGCCGCCCCGGGCCGATCACCGTCGACTGGTGGAGGTTTGCCCAGAGCCTCACCGACAAGCCCGTCAAGGGCATGCTGACCGGGCCCTACACGATCGCCGACTGGTCGTTCGACGACCATTACGGCAGCCGCCGCGACCTCGTCATGGCGCTGGCGGAGGTGGTCCGGCAGGAAGCCCAGGACCTCGAGCAGGCCGGCGCCCAGTACCTGCAGATCGACGAGCCGGCGGTCTCCACCCGCCTGGACGAGCTCGACCTCGTCATCGAGTCGATGGCTGTGGTCACCTCCGGGCTCAGGGCGCACACCATCACCCACATGTGCTACGGGCGCTTCGAGGAGGTCTATCCGCGGCTGCTGGACATCCCCGTCGACCAGATCGACCTGGAGATGGCCAACAGCGGGCTCGAGCTGCTCGAGAAGTTCAGCGCCCACCCGTTCACGAAGGCCATCGGCTTCGGGGTGGTCGACGTCCACACGCACAAGATCGAGTCGGTGGACGAGGTCAAGAAGAACATCCGCCGAGCGCTCGAATACCTGCGGCCCGAGCAAGTCTTCATCGACCCCGACTGCGGGCTCAAGACGCGCACAGTCGACGAGGCCAAGGCAAAGCTGCGGACCATCCAGCAGGCGCGCGACGAGGTCAGGTCAGAACTCGTAAGAGCCTAGTCTGTACAGCCTAGTCGGGTTCCCCGAGCCAGCGGTCGAGCGCCTCGACTCGAGCTGGGAAGCGCTTCAGGGTCGGCTGGACGACCGCCGTGCGCAGACCGCGCGCCGCCACTTCCAACATCAGCGCCAGCTCGGGATTCTCGACTCCGGCGGCGCGCAGCACCCGGCGCAGAGCCGCCGCCCGCTCCGCCCCGCCCAGCAGTTCGCCCTGCGACCAGTCGAGCGCCCCCAGCGAGCCGGCTTCCCCCTCCAGCCGGGCCCCGAGC
>CATPBK010000042.1 GCA_955652705.1 Candidatus Dormiibacterota bacterium
CGGCCGGCCAGGCGCGCCGGCGCCGAGCCCGGCGACCTGGAGGGATTGCGTGCGATCCCGTGGGTGTTCGCCTGGACACAGAACCGCTGCAACCTGCCCGGCTGGTACGGCCTTGGCCGCGGGCTGGAGGCGGTCAGCAGGCGTTACGGCGCCGAGCGGCTCCGGCAGATGAACGCCGAATGGCCTTTCTTCAACTCCTTGCTGGACAACGCCGAGATGAGCCTGGCCAAAGCCGACCCGATGATCGCCGGCCTCTACCTAGGGCTGGGCGACCGGCCCGAACTGGTCGAGCTGATCCGGGACGAGTTCCGGCTCTCCCGCCGATTGGTGCTGGAAGTCACCGGCCACGACCGCATGCTGGCCGGCCGGCCAGTGCTGCGGCGAGCGGTGGACCTCCGCAACCCCTACGTCGATGCGCTCTCTTTCCTGCAGCTGCGCTTCCTGCGCGAGCTGCGTCAGGGCGGGGACAAGGGGCGGCTGGCCGACCTCGTGCTGCTGACGGTGAACGGAGTCGCGGCCGGGCTTCAGAACACGGGCTAAATCGGGCGGTGGCCCGTCGCTCAGCCGGTCGCCGGGTCGAAGGCGGAGAGGATGCGGACCGGCGCCAGCTCGGTCATCAACGGGGTGTCCGTGACGGCGTGGAGCGCCACATTGACGTCGGCCGAGCCGTCTTCGTTGATCACCACCGCGGCCGGTCTGGCGTCCCCGCCACCGAGCTCGACAGCCCGGATCGAATCGCTGGTGGAGACACCGAAGATGAGATCGCCGACCTTCATGACTACTGTGGGCGGGGAGAAGAGAGCGACTTCATAGGGCCGGTCGGCGACGCTCCCGGTCACTCCGACCGCCGAGCCGGAGGGCGACTCGAACGTCGGCAACGTCGGCAAGATCCAACCGACGGCCAAAAGGACGGCCAGCCCCGACAGCGAGCGCAACATCTGAGGTGTTTGATTTATGGTACTTGGCTTATAACATTTCGGGCTAGTACCCGAGAACCTGCCGGACAGAGGGTGGGCGGGGCCGCAAGGCCCCGCCCGGCGCGGAGAAGGGTCCGATGGATTCTCAAGAGAAGGAGCGGCGGAAGACGGTGGATGCGCTTGGGTGCCGTCCTTCTCTCTCGAAACCCAGGCTAGCGCCGCAACCTGAAGCTTTCCTTAGACGGCGTGCCTCAGCGGAGCACAGCCAGTCTCCTGCCCACGCTCCAGGCCAGCTCGGATGCGCCCGCGGGAGACGTCTCGAGGCGAACCACCCGGAGGTCCAACCCCTCGGGCGTGACTGCCGCCGCGAACAGGTGCACGGTTCCATCGCGCAGTTCGGCGACGGCTCCGACCGGCGCGCGACAGCCGCCCCCCATCGCTCCCAGCACGCGGCGCTCGGTTTCGACCGCGAGCCTCACCTCCGGGTTGTCGAGGCATCCGACCGCCGCCAGCGACGCGGCGGCGTCGGCCCGAACCTGGACCGCCAGGGCGCCCTGCCCGGGGGCAGGCGCCACCACCTCCACGTCGAGGTGCTCGTCGACCCGGTCCGCCAGGCCCAGCCGTTCCAGCCCTGCGGCCGCGATCAGAAGCGCGTCGACCTGGCCCTCGTCGAGGCGCCGGAGCCGGGTGTCGACGTTGCCATGCAGGGGCCCCACGCGGAGGTCGGGCCTGGCGGCCAGCACGAACCCGGCCCGGCGCGGGCTGTCGGTGCCGATCAGGGAACCGGCCGGCAGCGCGCCGAGCCTGGCTCCGCCGGCCCGGGTGACCAGCACGTCGCGGGCGTCGGCCCGCTCGGGGTACGCCGCCACGACCAGGCGCGGGTCCTGCTCGAGCGGCACGTCCTTAGCGCTGTGCACGGCCAGGTCGACCTCGCCCGCCAGCAGGGCGGATGCCAACTCGCCGACGAACATTCCCTCACCCGGTGCCGTGTCGACGGGGCGGACATCACCCGCCGTGACGACCGCAACGAGCTCCACCACGTGGCCGGCTTGGCGCAGCCGGTCGGCCACCAGCTCGCTCTGAACGAGGGCAAGGCGGGATCCACGCGTCCCGAGCCGCAGCTTCACGCGGAGGCTTGGAGGTGGGAGATGAGGTGGTCGAGCCGGCCCTTCGGCAAGGCGTCCACGACCTCGCCGACGACCAGCAGCACGGGCGCCTCCAGGCCCTCGGCCCGGGTGGCGGCCGCGATGCTGCCGAGCTTGGCCCGCACCACGCGCTGCTCGGGCGTGGTGGCGGAGGCCACGCTGGCGGCCGGGCGGTCGGCGCCGACCGCCGAAGCCAGCGCGGCGGTAAGCGCATCCAGGTTGGCCAGCGGCATCAGCACCACCAGAGTATCGACCGCTTCGGCGAGGCGGACGATCGCCTCCAGGTCGGCTCCCCCGTCGGCGACGCGCCCGGTCGTGAAGCCGACGGTCGCGGCGACCTCGCGCAGGGTCAGGGGGATGCCGGCGGCAGCCGGCCCGGCCATCACCGAGCTGACCCCTGGCACGACGACGACGTCGATCCCGGCCGCCACCAGCTCGGCGAGCTCTTCCCCGCCCCGGCCGAACACGAAGGGGTCGCCGCCCTTCAGGCGCACGACTTCGCGGCCAGAGCGGGCCTCCTTGATCAGCCGCGCGGTGATCGAATCCTGCTCCGTCTGGCGGCGCCCGCCACGCTTGCCGACGTCCACAAGCTTCGCCTGCGGCCCGCAGCAGGCGAGCGTGGCCGGGCTGACCAGTGCGTCATGGAGGACCACGTCGGCCCGCCAGAGCAGCTCCTGGGCGGCGACCGTCAACAGCCCGGGGTCGCCGGGGCCGGCTCCGACCAGCGCGACCCGGCCCGGGCGCTCGGTGCCAGATTGCGACGCGATCACCTCCGCCACCCGCTCGGCCTCCTCGGCGGCGCCGGCCCGGTAGAGGCTCAGAAGGTCAGACGCGAGCAGGCGCTGGTAGGTCTGGAGCTGGTCGTCGAGCGGCACGCCGCGGGCCCGTAGGCGCCGCCGTACCACTCCGACCAGGGCGGTGAACGGGCCCCACTCCGCGCCCAGGATCCGCTCCAGCCTCGCTCTCAGCGCGGAAGCCAAAAAAGGGCTCTCGCCCGAGGTGGAGATCGCGACCAGCAGCGGGTCCCGGCGCACGATCGCCGGCGCGACGAAGCGGCATTTGTCGGGTACGTCCACGACGTTGACCAGGATTCCGGCCGCCTCCGCCTCGGCCCAGCTCGCCTTGTTCACCTCCAAGTCGCCGCTCGCGTCCACGACCAGGCGGGCGCCGGCCAGGTCGCCGGGCCGGTAGTCGGCGGAATCAATCTCCTTCACATCCGCCCCGGCTTCGCGCAGGTCTTTCACCTTGGCAGCCGCCAGCGGCCCGCTGCCGAGCACGACGCAGCGCTGGCCCTGGAGGTCGAGGAAGGCCGGGTAGTACCTCACGGCTCCCCCACCGCGGTCCGCGCCAAGACCTCGGCCACTTCCGGCCGCGTGAACTCCGCCGGCAGGTCGACTCCCGCGGCCAGCATCTGCCGAACGGCGGTGCCGCTCAAGGCCTCGTGCTGATCGGCCGGGTGGGGGCAGGTCCGCACCGAGGCCATGCCGCCACAAGCCCGGCAGTAGAAGGCGTGCTCGAACTTCAAGATCTCGATTCCGAGCTCACCCGGTGCGTACTCGTCGAAGACCCGGTGGGCGGCGTAGGTGTCGTAGTAGCCGCCCACTCCCGCGTGGTCGCGGCCGACGATGAAGTGCGTGCAGCCGTAGTTGCGTCGCACCAGGGCGTGGAAGACCGCCTCCTTGGGACCCGCGTAGCGCATCCAGGCCGGGTTGGTCGCGAGCAGCGTCCGGCCGGCCGGGAAGTAGCCGGCGAGCAGCGCCTCGTAGCACCGCATGCGGACCTCGGCCGGGATGTCGCCGGGTTGCGTCTCGCCAACGAGCGGATGGAGAAGCAAGCCGTCGACGGACTCCAGCGCCACCTTCTGGAGGTACTCATGCGCCCGGTGGACCGGGTTCCGGGTCTGGAGCCGACCATCGTGCGCCAGCCCCGCTCGGCCTTGGCCCGGCGGACCTCTAGCGGAGTCATGTCGTGCACAGGAAAGCCGGTGTCCGGCCGCCTCAGCGCGGCGACCGCCCCAGCGAGCGCCCAGCCGCCACTTTCGCGGAGCGCCCGCACGCCTGGGTGAGCGAGGTCTTCGGTACCGTAGATGGCCCGCGCCTCCCCCTCCGGCGAGGTCTGGAAAGCGTCCTCCACATCGACGATCGCCACCGGCTCGCCGGCCGCCCAGAGGGCCACCCGGCCCGCTTTGCGCGGCTGCTCGGTCCGGAGCAAGACCGGGATGGTGAACGGCTCGCCGCTCCGGAGACGCCCCTCCGCGAGCACGCTCGCGTAGTCGGCTGAGCCCATGAAGCCCGCCAGGGGAGCGAGCGCGCCCCAGCCGAGCATGAGCGCGTCCGAGGCTTCACGACGACCGACGTCGAGGCGCGGCAAATTGCGAGCCGCCTCCGGATCGGCGAGGCTTTCCCGCGCGCCGGGTGAGAGGTGGCCACTCCGCTCCAGCTGGGCGACGATCCGCCCGAACGACTGCTGGACTGACTCCGCCTCGCTGTCGACGACCACCTCCGGGTTGAGCGGCGCCTCGTACGGGTCGCTGACGCCGGTGAAGTTCGCGATCTCACCTCGGAGCGCTTTGGCGTAAAGGCCCTTCACGTCGCGGCAAGCCAGCTCCTCGATCGAGCAGCACACATAGACCTCGAAGAATCCCGGCGCCTGGGCGCGCACCTCGTCCCGCACCTCGCGGTAGGGAGAGATGGCCGCCGTGATGGCGACCCCGCCCGAGCGGGCGACGAGCCGCGCCGCGTATCCGATGCGACGGATGTTCGTGTCGCGGTCTTCCTTCGAGAAGCCGAGGCCCTTGGAGAGATGGTTGCGGACCTCGTCGCCGTCCAGGACCTCGACGTGCCGGCCGCGAGCTTCAAGTTCCACCTTGAGCAGCTCGGCCAGGGTGGACTTGCCTGCACCGGAAAGGCCGGTGAACCAGACCACGAAGCCCCTCATACGGCGAGTCCCCACTGCGAGCGGATGCGCCTTTCGAGCACGCCGAACACCCCGTCCACCACCATGCCGATCACCAGGAGCACGATCATGGCCGCGAGCAGCCCCTCGGCGTCCGCGAGCTCGCGCGCGAACTGGAGGCGGACACCAAGCGAAGGGTGGCCGGCGACATTGACCAGCAGCTCGCCCGCCATCAGGCTCCGCCAGGCGAAGGCCCAGCCTTGTTTCAACCCGCCCACGAAAGCGGGCAACGCCGCCGGCAGGACGACGTGCCGGTAGAGGGACGGCCCCCGCGCCCCGATCACCCGCGCCGCCCGCAAGAGGAGCGGCGGAACCTGGTCGATGCCGCTGATGAGCCCGTTCGCGACCGAAGGCGCCGCGCCGAGCACGACGACGAAGAGGATCGCCCGCTCGGAGAGGCCGAAGAGGAGGATTGCCAGCGGGAACCAGGCGATGGTCGGCATCGACTGCAGCCCGGTGATCATCGATCCCACCGCTCGGCGCAGCAGGCGCGAGGCCGCCACCGCCACGCCGAGCAGCGAGCCGATCACCAGCGCCGCCGCGTAGTCACCCGCCGCGCGCTGGAGGGTGATCCCGACCGCGAGATAGAAGTCGGATCGGCCGCCGTCTAAGGCGAGCCGGGCGACGACGGCGCCTGGGCCCGGTAGCAGGTAGTCGGGCCAGATGCCGAGGCTCACGACCAGCTGCCAGAGCCCGAGGCCGATCGCGGCCGCGGCTAGTTTCGGCCAGGCCGCCGCCCAGGCGCGGCGCGCGAGCCGGGCCGCCCGCGGGTTGGCACGGCGGGCCGGCGGGGCGCCGACGAGCTCCATTTCGAGCTCAGCCATCCAGGTCGGCCTCCAGGCGGAGCCGGTCATAGATGCGCGCCGCCAGCACCGCCAGCTCGGGCGACTCGATGCGGCGCGGCCGCGGCAGGTCGACCGGGAACTCGGCCGCGACCCTCCCCGGGCGGCTGCTGAAGACCAGCACCCGGTCGCCAAGCCGGACCGCCTCACGCGCGTTGTGCGTCACGAAGAGGACGCTCAGCCCGCGCTCGCGCCAGATCCGCTCCAGCTCGTCATGAAGGAGGTCGCGGGTGATCGCGTCGAGGGCACCGAAGGGCTCATCCATGAGCAGCACCTCGGCCGCCTGAGCGAGCGCCCTGGCCAGCGCGACCCGCTGTCGCATCCCGCCTGAGAGCTCGTGCGGGTGCCGCCCGGCGAACTCGCTGAGGCGAACCAGCTCGAGCAGGCGTCCCACCTCCCGACGGCGCTCAGCTTTCTGCATGCCCCGGAGGGCCAGCGGCAGCTCGACATTGCCGGCCGCGGTAAGCCAGGGGAAGAGGGCTGGCTCCTGGAACATCAATGTGGTGTGGGCGCCGCCGGTGTCGAGGGAGCCCTCGCTGGGCCGGTCGAGCCCGGCCAGCAGGCTCAGAAGCGTGCTTTTGCCTGACCCCGAGGCGCCGACCAGGCAGACGAACTCGCCGGGTTGGATGCTCAGCGAGACCCGGTTCAGGGCCAGCACCTCGTCGACGCCGTGCCCGAAGTGCTTGGAGACCGAGGCGAGCGCGACGGCCATTCGTCAGAGTCCTGTCACGGCCGGCCGGCCGTGGCGCGCCAGGACCTGGTTCAAGAGCGAGAGGTCGTAGGCGCGCGCGAGGTCCGCCTTCGGCGTCAAGCCGAGCTGGACCGCATGGTCGGAGGCTTGCTTGAGCGTCGTGGCGAGCGGGTCCTCCGTGAACGCGAGGCGGTTCCACGCCGCCGCCAGGGTCGCGTCTGGCAGGCGCTTGCCGGTCAGGTCCCCGAGGACGTCGCCGACCAGCTGCTGGGCGTCAGCGGGGTACGTGCGCAGGTATTCGCCGGCCTCGAACTGGCCTTCGAGGAGCCGCTCCAAAACCGCCCGGTTCTGGTTCAAGAACTCGGTCCGCACCACGACCTGAACGGTCACGAAGCGGCCGCCGGGCCAGAGGTCGCGCTCATCCACCAGCAGCTTTCCGCCGGCTTCCAGCAGCAGGCGGCTGACCCAGGGCTCGGGGACCCAGGCGCCTGCGATCTGCCCCGCCTTGAAGGCCTGGAGCGCCGTCGCGTTGTCAAGGGGCTGTACTATCACGTCGCCGCCACCCTGCAAGCTCGCCTTGAGGCCGTGCTGGCCAAGCCACCAGCGGAGCGCCACGTCCTGGGTGTTCGCGAGCTGCGGTGAGGCGACGGTCTTGCCGCGCAGGTCGGCCGGTGTGGTGATCGACGGTTTGACCACCAGCGCGGACCCGCCCGAGGTCACGCCCGAGATGATGCGAACGGCCTGGCCATGCGAGCGAACGTACGCGGTGACGGCTGGGTTCGGGCCCATGTAAGCGACGTCGAGCGACCGTGAGAGCAGCGCCTCTACCTCGTCCGGCCCGGCGTTGAAGGTTGCGGTCTGGAGCGTGACCTGGGAGCCGAGCGCGGAGGCGAAGAGGCCCTTTTTCAGCCCGACCAGCGCCGGCGCGTGTGTCAGGTTCGGAAAGTAACCGAGCCGGAGAGTGACCGGTCCGGACTGCGCGGCCGGAGCCGAGACGCCCCCGCAGCCGATGGCCAGCGCGGTGGCGGCGGCGGCCAGGACGAGGCCAAGCCTGGCTCTCATCTGGCCTCCGGCGACCAGTGCAGGCCGCACTCCTTGACGCCATCGGCCTCCCACCACCAGCGTCCGGCCCGCTCGTCTTCGCCCGGCTGGACCGCCCGCGTGCAGGGCGCACAGCCAATCGACGTATAGCCGCGCTCGTAGAGCTGGTGGGTAGTCAGGCGGTGGGCCTTGATGTAGGTCCACACCTGCTCGGAGGTCCAATTCGCCAGTGGTGCGAATTTGGCGATGCCGCCGTGCGCGGGATCGGGCGCCACGACCGGAGTGCCGGCCCGGGTCGTCCCCTGGTCGCGGCGGATGCCGGTGATCCAGGCGTCGTAGCCTGCCAGGGCCCGCTGAAGCGGTCGCACCTTGCGCACGTCGCAGCAGAGGCGCCGGCGCTGGACCGAGTCGAGGAAGAGGTTGGGACCGTGGGCTGCGACCATCTCCGCGACCTCCCCCGGGTCGGGCGTCTGCACAGTCAGCCGGATCTGGCCGGCCCGCTGGAACCTGTCGATGACGCGGTGCGTCTCCTCGGGCAGGCGCCCGGTGTCGAGGGTGATCACGTCCGGGCTGGCGACCACCTGGGAAGCGAGATCGATGAGCACCGACGACTCGGCCTGGAAGCTGGCCACCAGCGCCACCCGCTCGTGGTTCGCGTAGGCCCAGCGCACGATCTCCTCCGCGGTTGCCTCCTCCAGTTCGCGCGCCGCGTCCAGCGACAGGCTCACGCCACCGACTCCGCGAATCGCTCTCGGAGCGTGGTCACCCCGTGGCGCTGGCACCAGTCGCCGAAGCCCTCGCCCGCACTGCGCTCGGCCGCAAAAGCCGCCAGAGGGCCGCGGAGGAGGTCCGGGATCTCGGGCAGGGGCACGTTCGGGGCGAAGAGCGTGTTGAGGCGAGTGCCGTCGAAGTCGCCGCCCAGAAACACGTCGTACTTGCCGAGGGTGGTGCCGACGAAGCCGACGTCGCCGAGGTAGGGCCGGGCGCAGCCGTTGGGGCAGCCTGTCATCCGGTAGCTGATGCGCTCGTCCGCGAGTCCCAGCTCGGCGACCATCCCTTCGATCCGCCGGATCAAGGCCGGCAGGGCGCGCTCGGACTCGGCCACCGCGAGCCCGCAGGTGGGATAGGCGGGGCAGCCCATCGAGTGACGGAGCGCGTTCGAGATCTCGCCTGAGAGCGGGACACCGTGCTTGCGCAGGGCGGCTTCGACGGCCCGCTGGGCCGTGCGCGGCAGGTCGGCCAGGATCAGATTCTGCTGGGCCGTCAGGAGGAGCCGCGGCCGGTAGGTCTGGACCAGGCTCCGGAGCGCGGTCAGGAGCCGGAAGTCGCCTTCATCCTTGATCCGGCCGTTCTCGATGTAGAGGCCGTAATAGAGGTTGCCGTCCGGCTGCGGATGCCAGCCAAGGTGGTCGTCGACGGGACTCCAGGTCAGCGGGCGGGCGGGCCGCAGGGAGAATTCGACGCGCTCCTGGACGCGCTCCCGGAACCAGTCGACGCCGCGGTCGTGGATCAGGTACTTGAGGCGAGCGTGGCGGCGGTTGACGCGGTCGCCGAAGTCACGCTGCACCGTGACAACTGCCCGCGCCGCGGCGACCGCCTGCTCGGGCAGGACGAAGGCGAGCGGCACGGCGACCGTCGGAAACGTGTCGGGCTTGTTGGCGGTCCGGCCAAGGCCGCCGCCGACCAGCAGATTGACGCCCGCCAGCCCGCCGCCCGCTGCGCGCATCGCGACCAGCCCGAGGTCGTTGGAGTAGACGTCGACGCAGTTGTCTCCCTCGATCGCGATCGCGGTCTTGAACTTGCGAGGGAGATAGGTTTCGCCGTACAGGGGCTCTGCCTCGCCTTCGGGAATGCCGCCTGCCGCGAGCTCACCGTCGATCCAGATCTCGTGGTAAGCGCCGGTCGAGGGGGTCAAGGCGCGGACCAGCTCGGCGAGGAAGACGTTCACCTCCTCGCGGAGGCGGCCGCCTTCTGGCGCTGGGCAGGCCATGATGTTGCGCTCCTGGTCGCCGCAGCCGCCGAGCGAGGTCATGAGCGCGTCGTTGATCGCCTTCAGGCTGTTCTTCAAGTCGCCCTTCAGGACCCCATGCAGCTGGAAGTCCTGGCGAGTGGTGACGCGGAGCGTCGAATTGCCCCACTCGCGAGCGATCCGGTCGTGCGCCAGGTAGCCGTCGGGACTGACCACCCCGCCTGGGATCCGGGTCCGGATCATCATCATCCAGTGCTTGTCGAGACCGCGGGCGCGGGCCTCCTTGCGGCGGTCCCGGTCGTCCTGTTGGTAGACCCCGTGGAACTTCAGAACCTGCGCGGAGTCCTCGCTGAAAGCGTCACCGGCCGCGGCCAGCTCTTCGCTGATCTGGCCGCGCAGGTGGCTGCTCGTGGCCTTGATCCGCTCGACCTTGGAAAGGGCGCCCTGCGCTTCCGCGGTCTCGTCCGACTCCTCGATGACTGCCAAGCAAATTGCTCCTGAATTTGGGGGATGGAAGTTTCCGCGCGGCTACGCCGGCGGGAACTGGGTGAGAAAGGCAGGGCGGCGCGCGCCGCCCTAGCGCCTACCTACAGGAGCAGGCCGTCTTGCGGGCGAAGTCGATGACCCGGCGCCGAGTCAGGTTGAAACGGTCGGATCGCGCCCGCATGGTGCCTGGAACGGTAGCAGAGCGCCGGCTGTTCCCGTCTTGGCGCTGGCGGACAAGTTGGCGGGGAATTTCTTTGTCGACGAAGTCTCAGGCGCCCTTCAGAAGCCGGTAGCGGTGCTCGGGCCGGCCGGGACCGCCGTAGCGCATCGTCACCTCGGCCGTGCCCAGGCGGCAGAGA
>CATPBK010000043.1 GCA_955652705.1 Candidatus Dormiibacterota bacterium
GGCGGACTCCGAGAAGGTGCTGGAGCTGGTCACCGAGCAGGCGGGGAAGCTGGCGGGCGCCGACTACTCCGCGATCGTCCTGCGGGAGGGCGAGGGCGCGGCCCGGTTCCGCTCCTGGGGCGCCACCTCCGCCGGAGTCGCACCCTCACCGGATCCGCGCGGCCACACCCTGCGGGTCATGACCGCGCGCAAGACCGTGGTGCTGGAGAACATAGGTCAGCGCGGGGGCACGGCGGCAAGGGACCATCCCTTCCACGTCGCTGAGGGCGGCCGCACGGCGGTGGGCACCCCGATCTTCAGCGGGGAGCGCGCGGTCGGCGCTTTGCTCCTCGGGTGGCGGTCGCAGATCAGGCCGTCCGCCGAAAAGGTCCGCCTGACGGAAGCCCTCGCGGGCTACGCGGCGACGATCATCGCCAACGTCCGGGCGCATGAGCACGAGCGCAGCTCGGCCGAGCAAGCCGCCGCCCAGAGTGCCCAGCTGGCCGCCGTGATCGACCACATCCCAAGCGGTGTGGTTGTCGTCGATCCGGACGGCAAAATCGTTCTCATCAACCAGGCCGGCAAGGGCGCCGAAGCCGAGGCTGGTACCGAGGCCCTCGCCTCCCCGCGCAACGCCCAGACGCGGGACGCGCTCACCGGCGAGGCGGTGACGCTGGCAGACCTGCCGATCAACCGGGCCCTGCGCGGCGAGCTGGTCCAGGACGTGGAGCACATCATCAGGCAGAAGGGCTCGCCGGCTGAGCGTTGGCTCAAGACCTCGGCTGTGCCTTTGAAGGACTCACAGGGCCGGATCACGGGCGCCCTGTCCGTGTTCTCGGACGTGACGCGCGAACGCCGGCTCTTGCGCGAGCTGATGGCGTCCGAAGAGCGCATCCGCTCGCTCTACCGGATGGTCGCCTGCGGTGTGCTCGTGCTCGACTCCGAGGGCCGCGTCCTCGACGCCAATGGACCGGCCCAGGCCATCCTCGGCACCGCGCTCGACGAGATGCGCGGGAAGGCGATCGGGCGGCTCTGGGATGACGTCGACGAGAACGGCGAGCCGCTTCCACCGGCTAAGCGGCCCTCGCTGCGGGCGCTGCACGCGGGCAAGCCGATCCGGAACCTCGTCCTCGGCATCCGCCGGAAGGGGAGTCGCGATGTGCGCTGGGTACAGATCGACACGATCCCGGTCGTGGACGCCGGCGGCCGGGCGGTGGAGGTGGTCTCCAGCTTCATCGACATCAGCGAGCGCAAGCGGGTCGAGGAACAGCTGGCGCAGGAGACGGCCAAGTACCGCCTGCTCTTCGAAGCCAACCCGGAGGCGATGTACGTCTACGACCGGGACACGCTGCGCTTCCTGGCGGTGAACGACACGGCTATCGCTCGCTACGGCTACTCGCGCAAGAAGTTCCTCTCTTTGACGATCGAAGACCTCCTGGTGGCGGACGAGATGAGCCGCCTCCGGGCACTGCTGCCCAGGATCAAGGCGCCGGGCACGTACCTTTCCGGAACCTGGCAGCAGCGCAAGCGGGACGGCACCCTGATCTGGGTCGACATCGCGTCCCACCCAATCGAGTTCGAAGGCCGGCCGGCACGCCTTGTCATGGCGAGTGACGTCAGCGAGAAGAAGGCCGCCCAGGACCGCCTCCAGGCCAGTGAGGGCCAGCTCCGGACGATCTTCGAGCAGGCGCCGATCGGGCTCTGCCGGATCGGTCTCGACGGGCACATCCTGGAGGGCAACCGGCCGCTGCAGACGATGCTCGGCTATTCGTCCGACCAGCTCGCCGGCCTCAGCTTCGCGGCCTTGCTGGGCATGGAAGGCGACCCCGATGGCGCCGACGCGTCGTTGGAAGAGTTCACGGCCGGGCGCCGCGAGCATTACCAGGCCGAGCGTCTGGTCTTCACCCGGGACGGCAGCCAGATCTGGGTCTCCATCAGCACCTCGATGGTGCGCGGCCAGGACGGCGAGCCGCTCTACCTGATCGGGATGTGCGAGGACATCACCGACCGCAAGGCTCAGACGGCTCTGCTCGAGTACCAGGCGATGCACGACTCGCTCACCGACCTGCCCAACCGCACGCTGCTCAACGACCGCCTCCAGCAGGCCCTGCTCACGTCCACGCGCGATGGCCGGCAGCTGGCGCTGCTGATCATGGACCTGAACCGCTTCAAGGACGTCAACGACACCTTCGGCCACAACGTCGGCGACGCGCTCCTGCAGCAGGTCGGCCCCCGGCTCCACGCCCAGCTCCGGGAGTCGGACACGGTCGCCCGGCTGGGTGGCGACGAGTTCGCGGTGGTTTTGCCCACGGCCGGCGACGAAGCCGGCGCGGTCAATGCCGCCGGGCGTCTCCTCGCGGCCCTTCAAGAGCCCTTCGCGATCGAGTCGCAGCGACTCCAGATCGGTGGCAGCATCGGCATCGCCATCAGCCCGGAGCACGGCACCGACCCGGCCACCTTGATGCGGCGCGCCGACATCGCGATGTACGTGGCCAAACAGAACCATGTCGGGCACGCCGTCTACAGCCCGGACCAGGACCGCCACAGCCCGGGCCGGATGGCCCTCGCCGGCGAGCTGCGCGAGGCGATCCGGGCCGGCCAGCTGGTGCTCCACTACCAGCCCCAGATCGACGTCCGAACGCGCAGCCTGGCGGGCGTCGAGGCGCTCGTGCGCTGGGACCACCCGCGCCACGGTCTCATGCCGCCAGACGAATTCATGTCCCTGGCGGAGGAATCGGGCCTGATCGGGCAGCTCGGCGAGTGGACGATCAGGGCGGCGCTCGCGGAGGCCCCCGTCTGGCGCGCCAAGGGGACTCACGTGCCGGTCGCGGTCAACCTCTCGATGCGCAACTTCCAGGACCCGGAGCTTCCCAACCTGGTCGCCCGGCTGCTGGAGGAGGCTCGGGCAGCTCCGCAAGAGCTCAAGGTGGAGATCACCGAGACCGAGTTGATGGCCGACCCGGACCTGGCTGTCGCCGTGACCAGGAGAATGCGCGCGATGGGGGTCATGCTCTCCATCGACGACTTCGGGATCGGCTACTCGTCGCTGGCTCACATCCGCCAGCTGCCGGTCAACGAGGTGAAGATCGATCGCTCCTTCATCGCCGGCCTCGGCGAGTCGGCGGAGGTCAACCCAATCGTGCAGTCGACGATCGACCTCGGGCACAACCTGGGTCTGGTCGTGGTGGCCGAGGGCGCCGAGACCCAGGCGGCCTGGGACACGCTGGTGGCGCTGGAGTGCGACGTGATCCAGGGCTACCTCCTCTCGCGGCCGGTGCCGGCCCGCCAGCTTGCGCGCTGGGTCGCTGCCTCGCCCTGGGCGGCAGGGACTCCCGCGACCGCCTGAGAGCTAGGCGGCTGCCGGCGTCCGGCGCGCAGTGAAGTCGAGGATCCGCCGCCAGGCGTCCTCACAGGCAGCCGCGTGCTCCTTGAAGGAGCGGTCGAAGAAGCTGTGCGGCGCGCCCGGGTAGGTGTGCGACTCGTACTCGATCCCGGCCTGCCCGAGCAGCGACTCGAACTTCCGGAAGTCTTCCGCCGGGGTGTGGTCTTCGCCCGCGAGCAACAGCAGTAGCGGAGCTTCCAGCTTGGGAATCAGCGGCTCCAGGCTCAGCGGCTGGCCGCCGTAGAAGCCGATCGCACCGGCCAGCCCGTGGCCCTCGGCGGACTGCTGCCAGGAGGAGCGGCCGCCCATGCAGAAGCCGACCGTGAAGATGGCCTCGCTGCCGCCGCCGTCGCGACTTCGCAGGTGTTCCACGGCGGCTCGCACGTCGTTCGCGGTGCCCTCGGGCGTCATCTGCTTGACGTGTGTCATGAAGTCGAAGCCTTCGCTGCGGTCCTCGGTCTTGGCGGTGCGTCCGAAGTAGTCGATGGCGATCGCTTCGAAGCCCACCTCGGCGAAGCGCCTGGCCAGGTCCTTGTAGAACTCGTGCAGGCCACGGACGTCCGGCATCACGACCATGCCGCGGCCGCTCGGCTTGGCTGGCCGGGCCGCGTGGGCCATGAAGCGGTTGCCGTCGCGGGCCGTGAGGTCGAGCGGGCCTTCGTCGGTGGCGGCGCCACGGATCGGCGGCAGCGGCGGGCGGGAAATGTCTGAGTGGCACATCTCAGATAGAGGATAGGTTGCCGGCTGGACCAGAGTCAGAGCGTAAGGAGCGTTGGCCTTTCTCTCAGCGCTGGGCCCGGTTGAAAACGTAAAGGCCCTTCCTTACAGGCTCGCGCGCAGCAGCGCGCGGCAGGGGGCCATTCCCCATGCCGTTTCGGCACGGGGACCCCAAAGCAAGCGAGTGGCCCGCTCCAAATAAATACAAGTCAAGGACCGCTGGGCTTCCGCTGAGCGTGGGACCGGATTTAGAACGTAAAGGCCCTTCCTTGCAGGCTCGCGCGCCGCAGCGCACGGCAGGCGGCGCGAGTGCGCCGCTCCAAATAAATTCAAGACCACGACTGCGCATATGGTTCTTACCGTGGGCGAAGTGCGTTTGGAGCGGTCGGGCCCCGTCGCAACCATCACCATCGACCGCCCCGCCGCCCGCAATGCCTTGAACCGGGCCGCCATGACCGGCCTTGACACGGCCCTCCGTCAGGTCGCGGGTTGGGACGTGCATGCGGTCTTCTTGCGCGGCGCCGGCGACCGCGCGTTCATTGCTGGCGGCGACGTGAAGGAGCTGGAATCCAACCGCGATGCGGCTTTCGCGCTGGACATGTCGCGCCGGATGCGGGCCACGCTCGACGTGATCCCGGCCTTGCCCATGCCCGTGGTAGCGGTGGTCAACGGCCCCGCCATCGGAGGCGGCGCCGAGGTGGCCGTGGCTTGCGACTATCGCCTCGCCGTCGAGGACGCCCGGATCGGCTTCACGCAGGCCCAGCTCGGCCTGATGCCCGCCTGGGGCGGCATCGAGCGGCTGGGCGCGCTCGTCGGCCGGGGCCAAGCCTTGCTCCTGCTCACGACCGGTCGCGAGCTGGACGCCGCGGAAGCCCACCGGATCGGGCTCTTCGAAGAGGTCGTGGCGCGCCCAGACCTCGAGGATCGCCTGCGGGACCTGGCCGGGCAGCTGGCAGCCGTGCCGCGGATGGCGCTCGCCGGCATCAAGCGGACGCTCGAAGCGGCCCAACCCTACGCACGGCCGGAGCTCGCCGCCGCTGCGACCGCCGACTTCGCCGGCACCTGGGCTGACCCCGCGCACTGGGAGGCCCTCGAAAGAAGGAGATCCGTCAGATGAAGCTCGAGAGCCAGGACTTCACCGTCACCGACCTGGAAGCGTTCCTCGACCAGCTCGTCGACCGCGAGCGGCTGGCGCTGGCTGATCGGCTGGAGGCCGCCTCGACGCGCCTCGAGAGAGTCGGGCAACGCGTCACGGCGGAGGCGGGATCCGACGGCGACTCAGGGTGGACTTCACAGGAGGTGCTGGCCCACATCGCGGTCCTTTCCAAGTTCTACGGGATGCTCACCTACAAGGTCGGATCCGGTCAGATGAGCGAGCTCGACTTGCTCGGGAACGTCCACCTCCGCGACGTGATCGGCCAGGAGATGGCGAAAACTCCGCCGGCCCAACTGCTCGCGCAGGCCGTCGCCGACCAGCGCCGCACAGCGCAATATCTGCGGTCCGCTGACGCGGCCGCGCTGAAGCGCGAATGCCGGACGACGCACGGCACGGTGGTGACCGCCGACCACATCGCCCGCTACCCACTCGTCAATCATCTCGAAGAGCACGTCGAGCAGCTGGAGCGGATGCTGCCGGCGTGAAGTACAAGGTCTACGACCTCGGACGGCCGCTCGAGATCACGACCCCGGTCGCACCCGGCCATCCGCCTTTTCGGATGGCGCTCCAGCGACGCCACGGAGACGCGGTGAGAGCGGACGGCTCTTCGAGCGCCAACGAGCTGATCACCACGTCGGGCCACACCGGGACCCATATCGACGCCTTCGCCCATTTCTCGCGCGAAGGCTTGCTCTTCCGCGGTCACGACGCCTACACAGCTTCCAAGGGCGGCCGCTTCCACATTTACGGCTCGGAGACGATCGAGCCGATAGTCTGCCGAGGGGTGCTGATCGACGTGGCCGCCGCCCACGGCAGCCCCGCGCTGGAAGCTGGCAGGCCCATCACTGCGACCGACGTGGAGGCGGCCTGCCGCCATCACGGTGTGGAGGTCCGCGCGGGTGACGCGGTGCTGTTCCGAACCGGTTGGCCAGTTGACCGCTACGAGGACCAGGAGGCGTACGTCGGCTGGGATACCGGCGTGCCGGGCCCGGACGACAGCGCGGCTGCCTGGATGGCCGAGCGCGAGGTGCGCGTGGCGGGCTCAGACACGATCGCTTTCGAGTGGCTGGCTCCGGGAGCTCAGCACACCAAGCTGCCTGTGCATGTCCGGCTGCTGGTTGACGCGGGCATCCACATCATCGAGGTGCTGGACCTGGAGGAGCTGGCCCGCGAGGACGTTCACGAGTTCCTCTTCGTCGCGGCCCCGCTCAAGATCGTGGGCTCCACGGGAGCGCCGGTCCGCCCGCTGGCGCTGGTCGAGTCCGCAGCATGAGGACGCGAATCACCGACCTGCTCGGCATCCGCCATCCGATCCTGCTGGCTGGCATGGCTGGGTCGACCGACGCCGCGCTCGTTGCGGCCGTCTCCCGGGCGGGCGGCCTCGGCATCCTGGGAGCGAGTTACCAGACAGCCGACCTGATCAAGGCTGAAGTGGCCAAGATCCGCGAGCTCACACCGAACCCATTCGGCCTCAACGTCCTTCTCTGGAACGCGTCCGAGCAAGTACAGCCGATGCTCGAGCTGCAGCCGGCGGTCATCTCGACGGCTTGGGGCGACGTCGCGCCCCATGTGGAGGCGGCTCACGAGGCGGGCTGCCTCGTCATGCACATGGTCCAGGACGTGCCGGGAGCCGACGCTGCGGCGAAGGCGGGCGTGGACGTGATCGTCGCCCAGGGCCAGGAGGGAGGCGGCCACGTCGGGCTGCTCTCGACCTTCGCGCTGGTCCCCCAGGTCGTCGACGCCGTCGGCGACGTCCCCGTGGTGGCGGCGGGCGGGATCGGCGACGGAAGAGGACTGGCGGCAGCGCTCGCTCTCGGCGCCGAGGCGGTGCTCATCGGCACCCGCTTCCTGGCCACGAAGGAGGCGCCGATCGACCACGCCTGGAAGCTGGCGATCCTGGAGGCTGGCGGCCAGGAGACCCTGCGCACCAGCATCCCGGACATTGCCAATGAGGCCGACTGGCCAGAGCCGGCCGCGGCCCGCACCCTCCGCAACGCGCTGATCGACCACTGGCTCGGGCGCGAGTCCGAGCTCCGAAGCCAGGCCGGCGAGGCCGGCGCGAAGCTGCAGGAGGCGCGCCGGCGCGGAGACGTGAAGGAGATGGCGCTCTACTCGGGTGAGGTGGTGGGCCTGATCCGGGACCTCCCAGCGGCCGGCGACCTCGTGGAGAGGATCGTGCGGGAGGCCGAGGCGCTCCTGCCTCAGCTGACGGCGAAAGTGCTCGGGAAGGCGGCGCCGAAAGCCTGACGGTAGCGGCCGGCAAACTCGGCCAGCGTGAAGCGATGTTCGATAGTCCCGGTCTGCTCCACCGCGTAGGTGGCGGTGAGGGCAGCGAGGCGGCCGGCCTCGTCGAAGTCGAGGCCGCGCAGGAGGCCCGCCACCAGCCCGGCCCGGTAGGCGTCGCCGGCCCCGGTCGGGTCGACCTCCTCGCGAGCCGGTGCGGCGGGGATCTCCACAGTTCTGCCGCCGGTCTCGATGCGGGAGCCGTGGCGGCCGAGGGTGGTGACCACGATCTCGGCGAGCTCCAGCAGCCCGGGTACGTCCCGCCCGGTCCGCTGCTGGATCAGCTCCAGCTCATAGTCGTTGCCGATCACGATCCAGGCTCCTCGGCTGCCCTCCTCGAGCTCTGGCTTGCCGAGATGGGGCAGCTGGTGAGCCGGGTCCCAGACCCAGGGCACCTTCTGACGGCGGCACTCGCCGGCCAACCGGAGCATGGCCGCGGGCGCGTTGGGCCCGATCATGACCGCCTGCGGTCTGGGGACGGTGTCGCCCAGGCCGAATTCGGCCGCGTGGTTCATGGCGCCCCCGTAGTAGCCGGTGATCTGGTTGTCGTCCAGGTCGGTGGTGGTGAACCCGGTGGCCGTGTGCTCGTCGGGCAGGATCTTCAGGCCGCGCGCGTCGATGCCCTGATCCTCGAGCCAGGACTTGTACTCAACGGCATCTTGCCCCGCCGTGGCCAGGATGGCGGCCGGGCAGCCCAGGAGGTTCAGGTTGTAGGCGTAGTTGGCCGCCACGCCGCCTCGTCGCTTTTCGAGCGTATCGACAAGGAAGCTCAAGTTCAGGATGTGCGTCTTACCGGGCAGGATGTGGTCGGCGAACCGGCCCTTGAAGGTGAGGATGTAGTCGAAGGCGACGGACCCCGTCGCGACCACGGTCATAAGGCACGGACTGTAGCGGCCATTCGCGTAGCAGGCCAGAGGCTCGTAGACCGGCGTTCCAGGCCGTCGGTGCCAAGGCGCGGGGGGCGCGACGACGAGCGCATCCAAAGATTCGTGATGTCTAGCGCCGGGCCCTGCAACACCGGCATCAGCGCCCCGTAGGGCGCCCGGCGGTCTGGGACGGCGGTTGCACGTCGAATGGCCGTTACAGTCCGGGAGGGACTCTAGCCGGGTCAAGCCACTTCAGCCAGCGGCCGTGGTCGTGGGCGGAGGCGAGCCGCAGGTCCTCCCGGCGGCCGCCCTCGTAGGTGGCGAGCTCCAGGTACGACTCCTCGCCGGGGTGCCATTCGAAGCTCAGGCGGTAAAGGTCGCGCGTGGTCGCGATGCCCTCCAGCACGGCCGCCAGGCGGTCCTGCTGCTCGGGGCTGAACTGGTAGACGGTGTAGCTGGAAAAGATGCAGAGCGCCGCCTCCCGCGGCGCCGCGGCAGCCGCCCTCGGCAGGACCTCGAGAGCGTCGCCCTGCAGGATCTCGGGGAGATCGGCCTGGGCCAGGCGGATCGCCGCCAGTAAGAGCTCGGACCGCCAGGGCTGGTCGGGCCAGACCAGGGCTCGAAGCCAGAGCGCCTGGTCGGTGTCCCGGATGTCCACCGGCTTCAGGTCGATACCCACCCGCCACGCGACGGACGGCATCTCCAGTGGCGGCACGACCTCGCTGCGCAAGCTGCACCCGATGCGTACCGTGGACTCGGGGTCGCCGCAGAAGTTCCCGTTGCCGTAGTCGTAGGAGTAACGGTCGAAGAGGAGGTTCAGACCGGCGCTGGCGCCGATCTCGACCAGCGCCAACGGGCGCCCGGCCCGCGCGGCGACCTGGCTGAAGCCGGGGCGCAGCACCGCGCTCCGCGCGACGTCGTTGGTCTGCACCCGCCGGCTCGCGAGGAGATCCAGGATCCGGCCCTCGTGCTCTGCACAGAATTCGCGGAACGCCGGGTAGGGCTCGCCGAACAGCACGGACGTGCTGATGCTCGGGTAGTAAGCCGCCAGCGGATGGCCGAGACCCTTCAGGAGGAGATAGTGGACCGCCCCGAAAAGCAGGTTCGCCGGTGGCTGGCCAGGGGGCGCGCGGCCGGCCAGGTCGAGGATCATCGGGTCGGCGACGATGCCCTCGGCCAGCTGGCCGTAGAGGGGCGACTCGAAGCGGGCCAGGAAGAGCGCAAAGTGGCGGCGGACCTCCTCTCGCCGCTGGAGCCGGTCGATCAGCCGCTGGGCGAACTCGCCGAAGACGTCGTAATGGGCGACGCCGCGACGTTTCTCGGGCTGGATCCACTCCGGCCGGAGCCCGTGCCCGCGTCCCCACTCCTCGAGGCGGGGTCGGAGGCCGATCACATGCAGGAAGGGCCGCTCCATCCGCATCCCGCGCGGCGAGCGCATGCCCGCATAGCTGTCGAAGTTGCGGTGGACGGCGATGCCCCCCGCTCGCGCGAACTCGAGCGCCGCTTTGATCTGCCGCCGTTCGAAGTAGCGCTCCTCGGTCCCCGAGGCCACGGCTAACAGACTATTTGCTGGTGGCGAGCACACGCGTTCGCGTCATCGCAAATCACCCGGGAGAGACGCTGGCCTGGGTCCGCTCCGACCTGGCCACCCGCCTGCTGCCATTCGGCGTGGCCGTCGGAGTTGTCTACGCCATCTGGCGGCCAGGCTGGCTCGGCCTGGCCGCGGGGGACCTGCTGCCCCAGCTCCTGTTTGGGGTGCTTGGGCTGCCCATCGGGTTCCTGGCCGGGGTTGTGCTCCAGCTCCGCCTGAGCCGCCGGCGCGGGGCGCTCCGGGTCGGGGGTGCGCCCGACGCGTTCCTGCAGGCAGGCTATTACGCGCTGAACGGCCCGCTCGAGGAAGGCTTCTTTCGCGGGCTCCTCCAGGGCGGGCTGTCGGTCCTGTTGGGAGCTCCCGCCGGCTTCGTGATCGCGACCGCGGTTTACGTCCTGTACCACCGGCTCGGCGGCTGGTGGTGGCCGGACGTGGTGGCGACAGCTCTTCTCGGCATCCCGCTGGGGCTGGCGTTCTGGCTCCTGCCGGGCCCGCCTTCGCTGCTAGGCGTCTCGATCGCCCACGTGGGTGCCACCTGCGGCTTCCTCGGGCCGGGGCCGTATTTGCTTCGCCGGCTCGGCCTGATTTGAGCGGCGCCCTCAGGCGCACGCTGCTGCTGGCGGGCCTGGCGGTGCTGCTCGCCCAGTTCGACGGGTCGGCGCTCTTCCTGGCTCTGCCCGCGGTCGCCCAAGAGTTCCACGCCCGTGTCGAGGACCTCTCCAACGCGGGGTCGGTGCTCGGGCTCGGCGCCATCGCGGCCCTCCCCCTGGCCGCCCTGGCCGACCGAGCCGGCCGCAAGCGGCTCCTCGTTCTGGCCGTGGCCGCCTTCTCGGTGGCCAACCTGGCGACAGGCTTCGCGCCTGCGCTGGCCTGGCTGGCGGTCGCCCGCCTCGCCGCTTCCTGCTTCGAGGTGGCGGCCATCGGCGTCGCCAGCGCGCTGGTGGTCGAGGAGGCGCCCCGGGAACGGCGGGCTATCGCGGTGGCCGCGCTGACCGTCGCGGCCGGGGCAGGCCAGGGCCTGACCATCGTCGCCTATCCGCTGCTGGCGCCCCACTGGCGAGTGCTCTACTGGGCGGGCGGGGTCGGCTTGTTCGCGGTACCCGCCCTGCTGGCCTGGCTGCCCGAGGGCCGCACCTGGCAAGCCGCCGGGCATGTGGACAACCCGCTGCGGGTTCTTTTCGAGACCCGCTGGCGCGGTCGGCTGCTCGTCCTGGCGCTGGCCAGCCTGCTGGCGGCGGTGGCCTTCCAACCGGGCGGCCTCTACGGGGCGCTCTTCGCCAGCCGAGCGCTGCGCCTGACGCCGTTCAGCATCAGCCTGGTGCTGGCGGCCTCGGCGCCGCTGGCAGGCTTCGGGTACGTGGCCGGTGGCTGGCTCTCGGACCGGGCCGGGCGGCGCCCGCTGGCCGTCGGGCTCTCGCTGGCGTCGGCGGGCGTGAACGCGCTCACCTTCGCCGGCAGCGTCGCCTTCTA
>CATPBK010000044.1 GCA_955652705.1 Candidatus Dormiibacterota bacterium
AGTACGAGCAGCGCGACGCGCAGGTCCAGATGCTGCTGGCGGTCGCTCAAATCCTGGAGCGGGGCGGCCGCCTCGTCGTCGAGGCGGGCACCCGGACCGGCAAGAGCGTCGCCTACCTGATACCCGCCCTCGCCCGCGCGCTGGCCCGCGGGGAGAAGGTGGTCGTCTCGACAGCCACACACACCCTCCAGGAGCAGCTTGTCGCCAAGGACATCCCGTTCCTGAAGCAGTGGCTGCCCTGGGACTTCGAAGTCTGTCTCCTGAAGGGCCGCGCGAACTACGTCTCGCAGCGGCGCTGGCGGCGCTATCTGGCGGAGCCCTGCGCCGAGGCGGAGGAGCTCAGGTTCAAGCTCAAGGTCCTGATCTGGATCAACCAGACTGAGAGCGGCGACCGCTCCGAGCTTCGCCTGCAGGGTCGCGAGGAAGTGTTCTGGACCCGGATCGCGTCCGACCCGATGGACTGCGTGGGCGTCTACTGCACAGCCGAGGACTGCTACGTCCACCGGGCACGGGCCGAGGCCGAGCGGGCGGACCTGGTGGTCGTCAACCACTCTCTCCTGCTGGCTGATGCTGCTCAAGGAGGTGGCGTCCTGCCGGACTTCCAGCATCTGATCATCGACGAAGCCCACCATCTCGAGGACGCGGCCACGCAGGGTCTTCGCCGGGAGGTGGACGGACCAGGCCTCCGAGCCCTGCTCGAACGGCTGGCTGAGGAAAAGGAAGGGCGGCTCAGCGGGTTGGTGGCGGAGATCGTGGCCCAGCCCCGGCTCGGCGCCGGAGATGCCCTCGGCGACGCCGGTCCGCTGGCGCTGGACACGAGGCGCCGGGTCGAAACGGTGTTTCAGGCGGCGAGCGACTTTGTCCAGCGCAGGGTCTTAACTGGGCTCGACTCCACCAGGGGGGTGCATCCCCCTCGGAGCGACGAGAGCATGCGGTTGACGGCGGCGATCCGCCAGGCGCCGGGCTGGCAGGCCGTTGCCGGCCTCGGCGGCGACGCGGTCACCGCCCTGGCCGGCCTCGACGCCAGGCTCCGGCGCGCCGTCGGGGCCGGGCGCGACTGGCTTGGCGGTGAGGAGCCTGACCAATCGCTCCGCGAGCTGGAGATCATCCGCAGCCGGCTGGCGGAAGCGGCCGGCCTGCTCCGGGAGGCATTCTTGGAGCCGGATGCCAACCAGGTCTACTGGTTCGTGCTGCTGGCCAAGAGCTCCAACCTGATCGTCCGCTCGGCGCCGCTCAACGTCGGCTCGCTCCTGAAGGAGCACGTCTTCGACCCGCGCGCGACGGTGATCTTCACCTCCGCCTCTCTGGCTGTTGGTGGGAGCTTCGATTTCTTCCGGCAGCGTGTGGGACTCGACTCCGAGCCTGAGATGCTGATCCTGGGATCGCCCTTCGACTACTTGAATCAGGCGCTCATCTGCCTGCCGAGCGGTCTCCCCGATCCTCAGTCCGAGGACTTCCAACCCGCTGTGGTGCGCGTGATCTGGGACGTCGGGCGGCGGATCGGCGGCCGGACGCTCGCGCTCTTCACCTCCCATCGCCAGCTTCGCGACACCTACTTCGACTTGAAGCAGCGAGCCGATCTGGACGACATCCTGATCCTGGGCCAGGGCCTCGACGGCCAGCGCCGGCAGGTCCTGAAGTCGTTCCAGGAGACGGAGCGCGCGCTCCTGCTCGGCACCTCCAGCTTCTGGGAGGGGATCGACGTGCCGGGCGACCGGCTCTCCTGCGTGGTCATGGTCAGGCTGCCGTTCCCGGTGCCCACCGAGCCGGTCTTCGCGGCGCGGGCCGAGCAGGTCGCCGACCCCTTCTCTCACTATGCGCTGCCGCTTGCAGCACTTCGCTTGAAGCAGGGCTTCGGCCGGCTGATCCGGCGCAGCAGCGACCGCGGCGCCGTCGTCATCCTCGACAACCGGATCTCGAGCCGCGACTACGGGCGGGCCTTCCTGGAGGTGCTCCCGCGGGCCGCCATGTACGACGGGCCGGTCCGGGGCGTGGGGGAGACCATCCAGCGCTGGCTCAGCGCCGCGCCCGAGCCCGAGCCGGCCCGACGAGGGGGGTGAGTCGCGAACGGCCGCCCGGAGCGACTCCTCAAGGGGGGACGTCCCCCCAAGAAGAGGGGGGTGAGTCGCGAACGGCCGCCCGGAGCGACTAAGCCCCCTAAAGGGGGCGTCTACGTCCCCCCTAAGAAACTGAGCACCCTCTTTGTCGTCGGCACGCCGATCGGGAACCTGGAAGACGTTACCCAGCGCGCGTTGCGCGTGCTCGCCGAGGTGAGCGCGATCGCGGCCGAGGACACGAGGATCACCTCCCGGCTGCTGGCCCGGTATGGCATCCGCAAGCCGTTCATCTCCTACCGGGCGCCCGTCGAGCGCCGTGCGCTGCCGGCAGTGCTCAAATCGCTCTCGAGGGGCGACGTGGCGCTCGTCTCGGATGCCGGCACGCCGACGCTCTCCGACCCGGGCCAGCGGCTGGTCGAGGCGGCGGTGGCAGGCGGCCATCGCGTCGTCCCCATCCCAGGCCCCAGCGCCATTACGGCCGCGCTCTCCATCGCCGGCTTCGCCGGTGGCGGCTTTGTCTTCCTCGGCTACCTCCCCCGCAAGCCGGGCGAGCTGCGCCGGCTCTTTGCGTCGCTGGCCGAGGAGCGGCGCCCGGCGGTCGCCTTCGAGTCCCCGCATCGGATCCTCAAGTCGCTGGCGGCGCTGGACGAGGTGCTGCCGGTGCGGCCGCTGGTCGTGGCTCGCGAGCTGACGAAGCTGCACGAGGAGGTGCTGCGCGGCACAGCCGCCGAGATCTCCTCGACACTGCGTACGCCCCGCGGCGAGTTCACGCTCGTGGTGGCGGGTTGCCCTTCGTAGACACGCACCTCCACCTGGAGGAGCTCGAGCACCCGGGCGAGGCCGTGACCGAAGCCGTGGAGGCGGGCGTCGGGCGCCTGGTCACCATGGGGACCGACCTCGCCACCAGCACGGGCGCCCTAGGACTGGCTGAGCAGCGACGGGAGGTCTACGCCGCAGTCGGTCACCATCCTCTGAACCGCGAGGCTCCGGACCTTGACGGGCTCCGGCGCCTGGCCGCCCATGAGAAGGCGGTCGCGATCGGCGAGGTGGGGTTGGACGGCGCCCACACAGAGCTCGCCGCGCTCCCCACCCAGATCGAATGGTTCGCGTCGCTGTGCGACCTGGCGCTGGAGCTCGGGCTGCCCGTCTGCGTACACACGCGCGACTCGGCCAAGGAGGTGCACGACGTGCTTCGGGAGCGGCCCGGGCTGACCGGCGTGATGCACTACTTCTCGCTCGACGAAGCCTGGGCGGGCCGCTTCCTGGAACTTGGCTTCCACCTGTCCTTCGCGGGTCTCCTCACCCGGCCCAGCCGGCAGGAGCTGCGCGAGGTGGCCCGGAGCTGCCCGCCCGATCGCCTCCTCCTGGAGACCGACGCCCCCTTTGGGACGCCGCACGGCCGGCGCGCGAAGCAGAACCGGCCGGCCTGGCTCCTCGACACTGCGACCGTGGTCGCCAAGCTGCGTGGGCTGAGCCTCGAGGAGCTGGCTGTGATCGAAGAAACAAATGCCAGATCGCTCTTTTCGAAGCTGGGCTGATATAGTCGGCTGCCGGGTTTGGGGTTTGCCAAGGGGCCTATCCGCCTCAAGGGCTTGTTCGCCTACGGGTCGGTAGCTCTCGTGCTGGGGTACGCGTTGCCAACCTTGAACGTCGCTGCAACAGCAGCGCCGGCGGTGTCGCCTGCCCAGCCGGCCGCGAGCGAGCTGCTCGCCAGCCGCCGCCAGCCCGTTGGCACGCGGACGTACGCGTCTCCAGCTCCGACTCAGACGCCCAGCGCGCCGGTCGCCGAGGACGCTGTCTGGCAACGGCCTGCACCGCTCGCCGCGCCGGTCGTGGCCGCGGCCGCGTCCGGGCCGGCGCCCGCCGGGGTGCCGACAGACAACATCCGCCAGGTCATCCAGGGCTCGGCCACCTCTTACTGCCTGACCGGGCATACGGCCACCGGGACGAACGCGGGTCCCGGCTCGATCGCGGTCGACCCGACAGTGATCCCGCTCGGGAGCCACCTCTACGTGACCGGCTACGGGTACGGCTGGGCGGTCGACACGGGCGGCGCGATCAAGGGCACCCTCATCGACGTCTGGCTGACCTGTGACGCGGCCATCCGCTGGGGGCGGCGGGCGGTCGCGGTCTACGTGCTGACCGCCTGACCGAGCCGCTCGACCCGGCGGATCGAAGCCAGCTGGAAGCGCTGCTTGCCAGGCACCGCTTCAAGCCCGTCCACCGGCTCGGCCAGAACTTCCTGGTCGACCCGCGCCTCGCCGATGCGGTCGCCGAGGCAGTGGGCGCTGCTCCCGGTGACGAGGTGCTCGAAGTGGGCGCCGGTCCCGGCGCTCTGACCGTCCGCCTGGCCGGCCAGGCTCGCCGAGTCGTCGCTGTCGAGATCGACCGCCGCCTCGTCGCGATCCTCCGCGAGGTGACCGCCGGGCTCCCCGACGTCGAGATCAGGGCGGCGGACGTGCTGAAAATGCCCCTGCCGTCGGTGCCCATCGTGGCCGGCAACATCCCCTACTACCTGACCGGGGCGCTGCTGCCGAAGCTGCTGGAGCGGCCGGACCCGCCCCGGCGCGTGTCGCTGGTCGTCCAGAAGGAGGTGGCGCGGCGCTGGACGCGGCCCGGTGACTGGAGCCTCGCCACGCTGGCGGTCCACCTCTTCGCCGTACCGCGTCTCGACCTCGAGCTGCCCCGCGACGCCTTCTGGCCCGCGCCCGAGGTGGACTCGGCGCTGGTGGTGATGGACGTCCGCTCCCGGCCGGCGGTCCCGGTCGACGACCTGCCTGGCCTGCTCCGCCTCGCCGAGAGGATCTTCCAATTCCGGCGCAAGCAGCTGGGCGCGGCCCTGACCCGGATTGCCGGACCTGGCGCCGCCGAGCGTCTAGAGAGCCTGGGCATCGACCCGGCGCGGCGTCCCCAGACGCTTTCGCTCGAGGAGTGGAGCGCGCTCTACAGAGCGTTTTCAGGAACTGACGGAAAAACCGCCTAATCTGATGCAGCAGATGACGGAAGCCGGACTCCTGAAGTCGCAGAACGGCTTCCGGTACGTGCTCAGCAAGCCGGCCTTCCGCCTTGTCTGGTTCGCCCAGGTCGCCTCCCAGACCGCCGACAAATTCGTCATGTTCTCGCTGATCATCCTTGCCTACAAGGTGACCGGCGCCAGCACCAACGTCGCCATCACGCTGCTCGCATACACGCTGCCGGCGCTCTTCATCCCACCCTTCGCGGGCGTCTTCGCCGACCGCCACAACCGCAAGAACATCATGGTCTGGGCCAACGTCGGGCGCGGCGCCGCGGTAGCGCTGATCCCGATCGTCGCCCTCTGGCCGCCGATCCGCGGCGACGTCCTCCACCTGCTCCTGATCACGTTCATCTTCAGCTCGCTGGGCCAGTTCTTCAGCCCAGCCGAAGCCGCGGCCATCCCTTCGCTGCTGCCCAAGCGGGCGCTGCTGACCGCCAACTCGATGGTCATGATCACGATGGTCCTGACGCTCTTGGTGGGCGGCGCGCTGGCCCCGCTCGCAGCCCGTATCGACGCTTACCTGCCTTACTGGATCGCGTCGGGCTTCTTCATCCTGGGCGCGCTCCTGATCCTCTTCAGCGAGATCCCGCGCAACCAGCCGGTGCGCGAGCAGACCAGCCGCAATGCCGCCCGCCAGCTGATCAACGAGCTCTACGAAGCACTGGCGTTCCTGCGCGCATCGGCCGTGCTGATGTCCTCCTTCGCGCAGCTCTCGCTGGCCGTCCTGGTGCTTTTCATGATGTTCACCCTGGCGCCCGCTTACGTTTCGACTGTGGTCGGGATCCAGGCCCAGGACAGCTACGTGATCCTGGTGCCGGCGACGGTCGGCGCAATGCTCAGCGCGCTGGCGCTCGGCCAGTTCGGCCGGCATGCCAAGCGCTCGCGCCTGCTGGTGGGCAGCCTGGTGTCAACCGGCTTGACGCTGATCGCGCTGGCCAGCGTCCCCTTCGCGATGCGGCACGTACCGGGGGTGGCCGACTACACGCGGTACTTCGCGGCAGTCTTCGCCTTCGTGCTCGGCATCGAGTTCGGTTTCCTCATGATCCCGTCGCTGACCTACCTGCAAGAGCACACAACCGACGAGATCAGGGGCCGGATCTTCTCGCTCTTCTTCATGGCTTACAACGGCGCCACGGCGCTGCCGGTGCTGCTGGCGGCGGCACTGGCCGACATCTTCGGGACTGGCCGCGTCATCGGTGGGCTGGGCGTGGCGCTAGCGGTCACCGGCGCGGCGGTGGCGAGCGGCGCCTCGCGTGTCTACGGACCAGAAGAAGGCTGACTCCGCCGACGACCACGATTCCCACGCCGAGGTAGCCCAGGCCCCGCACGACGCGCTCCAGGAGCGGCCAGTTGTGGCCCAGGACGAAGCCGACGATCCCGAACGTCGTGGCCCAGGCGACGGCGCCGATCACGCTGTAGAGCTGGAATCGCCAGAAAGGCATCCGGGCGACGCCGGCGAACATCGAGGCGTACGACCTCAGGCCCAGGACGAAGCGCCCCACCAGGATCGTCTTGTCACCGTGGTGGGCGAAGAAGACCTCCGCCTGGGCCAGGTGCGACGGGCTCAGGCGCAGCCAGCGGATGAGGCGCTCCAGGAACGGCCGGCCGCCGCGCAGGCCGATGAAGTAGCCGAGGTCGCCGCCGGCCACCGCGCCCACGGCGGCCAGGACGATGACCAGCACGATGTTGAGCCGGCCGGTGCCGGCGTAGGCCGCCACGGCGAGGAGCGTCAGCTCTCCCGGGAAGGGGAGGCCGGTGCTCTCGATGAGGATGCCGAGGGCCGCCGCGGGGTAGCCGATCGAGTCGGCAAGGGCGCGAATGTCCATGAAGCGTGTCGGTATTCTGAGTTGCCCATGAGCCACGCCGCCGACCACGAAAGCAAAGAGCCGCTCGACGTGCTCCGCCACTCCACGGCGCACGTCCTGGCGGCGGCGGTCACCGAGCTCTTCCCCGGTGCCAAGTACGCGATCGGCCCGCCGATCGAGAACGGCTTCTACTACGACTTCGAGCTCGACCGCACGCTCACCCAGGAGGACCTGCCGGCGATCGAGAAGAAGATGCGCTCGATCATCGGGCGGAAGCTGCCCTTCCGGCAGGAGCTGGATGAAAAGGCGGAGGCGATCGCCAGGTTCGAGGCTCTAGGCCAGCCCTACAAGGTGGAGCTGATCCAGGAACGCGTGGCGGACGGCGAGAAGGTGAGCCTCTACTGGACCGGCGACTTCCTGGACCTCTGCCGCGGACCGCACGTGGCCGACGCGGGCGAGATCAAGGCCTTCAAGCTGACGCGGCTGGCGGGCGCCTACTGGAAGGGCGACGAGCACAACCGCCAGCTGCAGCGCGTGTACGGCACGGCCTGGCCGTCCCAGAAGGACCTCGACGAGTATCTCCAGTTCCTGGCCGAGGCCGAGAAGCGCGACCACAAGCGCCTGGGGCGGGAGCTCAAGCTCTTCCTCTCCGACGAACGAACCGGCGCCGGACTGCCGATCTGGCTGCCCGACGGCGCCACCGTCCGCCGTGAGATCGAGCGCTGGATCATCGACGAGGAGCTGGCCCGGGGCTACAAGCACGTGCGCACACCCGACGTGGCGCGCCTGGAACTGTTCCAGAAGAGCGGCCACTGGGAGCGCTACCACGACAGCATGTATCCGCCGATGCGGTTCCAAGATTCGGGCGAGGTCCTGGAGCTGCGGCCGATGAACTGCCCGCACCACATCCTCGTCTACCAGTCAGAGCTGCACTCCTATCGCGACCTCCCGCTGCGCATCGCGGAAATCGGAAACAACTGGCGCTTCGAGAAATCCGGCGAGCTGCAGGGTCTGAATCGCGTGCGCGCATTCGCGCTCAATGACGCGCACATCTTCTGCACGCCTGAGCAGCTGGAGTCCGAGGTGAAAGGCTCCCTGGAGCTGGCGATGTACTTCTCGGGAGTGCTCGGCATCGACGAGTACTGGTACCGGCTTTCAGTCCGGGACGACGCGAAAGACAAATGGATCGGCCGGGAGGAACAGTGGGCCGCCGCTCAGGCGGCGCTGGCTTCGGCCCTCGAATCGCTCGACCAAACCTACCGGCTGGGACCGGGCGAGGCCGCGTTCTACGGTCCCAAGATCGACTTCCAGGTCCGCGACGCGATGCGCCGCGAGTTCACGAACTCGACGGTGCAGGTCGACTTCCAGCTGCCGGAGCTGTTCGACCTCGAGTACGTGGCGGAGGACGGCTCACGGCAGCGGCCGGTGATGGTGCACCGGGGCGCCGCCGGCGCGATGGAACGGCTCTTCGCTTACCTGATCGAGCGGTATGCGGGCGCTTTCCCGCTCTGGCTGGCGCCGGTCCAGACGGTCGTTCTGCCGATCACCGACGAGCAGGGTGCCTACGCGCAGCAGGTCGCCGCGCGACTGGCGGCCGCAAAGCTGCGGGTCGAGGTCGACAGCCGGTCCGAGCGCATCAACCGCAAGATCCGCGACGCCCAGGCGCGCAAGGTGCCGTACATGGCTGTGGTGGGGGCTCGGGAAGCGGAGGCCGGGCACGTCAACGTTCGGACCCGCGCCGGCGCGCAGTCGGACGAGGAGCTGGAGGCGTTCGCGCAGCGTCTGGTCGAGGAGGTCGCGTCTAAGCGGAGGTAGCTCGCCGGCTTCTCAGAGGCCGCCGGGCAGCCGGCCCAGGTAGGTGCCGGAGATGGCGACCGGGGTGACCTTCTTGGAGCTGGTGTCGTAGAGCACCGATTGCCCCTGGGGCCCCTGCCCGACCACCAGGAGGTGAGTCGCGTCGATCCAGCCGATGCTGCCCTGGGGCGCCGCGATCGTCGACGTGGCGCCGGACGGGTTCAGCAGCAGCGGACCGCTCTGGCCTTCGCAGCAGGCGAGGCCAAAGCCCGTGGGGGAGACCGCGTACTGGAAGAGCCCAGGGTCGGCCCAGGACGACTGCGCCCGGCCGTCCCAGCCGAGCAGGTTCAGGTGCTGCGTACGAGTGTCTTCGCAAAGGGCGCCCGCGGGAGACGGCAGGCTGACGGTGCGACAGCCATCGAGGGCGCCGATGGTTGCGTTGCGTGCGGCGGTCTGGGCATCGGCAACGTGGTACTCGACAGGGAAGGCGGTGAAGGGGCCGCCGCCCTGGGTGCAGGCGGGGACCTTGGCGACGACCACCTGGTCCGCATGCCAGCCGACCGGCCAGAGGCTGTAGGAGCGGTCCGTCGTGGAGTAGATCTGCGTCCCCGGCAGCGAGTGCAGCGGGCCGACGGAGAGCGCGATCTTGACCGGTTGCGCCGACGCGTCGATCGTGACGACCGCGATCCGGCTGTCGTCGGGGCTGACCGCGAAGACGGCCGCGCTGTTGACTCCGAAGGAAAGCTTGCCGATGGTGCTGACCTTGCCGTCTCGGCCGAAGGCCTTGACGCTGCCGTCGCCGTCCTCGAAGTAGACCTTGGAGTCGGAAGCGCTGACGGTGACCGGGGACGGCACTACGAGTGCCGCCTGGTCAGCCCCCAACTTGCAGGTGGGGCCCGACTGGCGCGTCGTCCCTTGCGCGGTCGCCACCGCTTTGCCGGCCGCATCGACGAGGCTCAAAGTGAACGGCTGACCCACCGCCTGGAGCGGGCTGACCACGATTGCGTAAGGGCCCGCTGGGGCCGGGCCGGGGGTCTGCCCACCGCCCGGCGTGGGGGTGGCCCGCTTCTGCGAAGAGGTGGGCGAGGGCGACGGCTTGGCGCCGGCGGTGGAGCCGAGCGGCCCGCAAGCGGTCAGGATGAGTGCCACGACCAGTAGGGTCCGTGCCCGCAAGACGCCGGAATCATCGCCGATCGAGCTGGGTTTGTTACGACCGGAATTCTTGGTACCATTGGCCCTCGTTGAAGCAGGGCCCGCCCCTCACCTCCAGGCTTGCTTTCGCGCGCCGAAGAGGTTCACTAGACAGGGGGGTGCGCGACGAACCGGCTTGCACGGGCGTCGCGCCCGAGGGGGGACTCCCCCCTCGGAGCGGACGGGCTTTGCCGTCCGCGTTTTTTGTATTGGAGGTAGCTCGAGAGCTCTGAGACCGACAGAGGTAATGCCCGATCGCGTTTAAGGAACTCCGCATCAACGATCAGATCCGCGCACAGGAGGTGCGCCTGATCGACGATCAAGGCAACCAGTTGGGAGTGCTCCCCTTGGAGACCGCGAAGCGGATCGCGAACGAAAAGGGCCTCGACCTCGTCGAGTTCGCGCCCCAGGCCAACCCGCCCGTCTGCCGGCTGATCGACTACGGCAAGTACAAGTTCGAGACGATCAAGAAGGAAAAGGACCAGCGGCGGCGGCAGAACGTGATCAAGCTGAAGGAGATGAAGCTGCGACCCAAGGTCGCGGAGCATGACTTCCAGACCAAGTTCAAGGGCGTCAAGCAATTCTTGGAGCAGGGCGAGAAGGTGAAGGTGACGATCATGTTCCGGGGCCGCGAGATGGTCCACCAGGAGATCGGCCGGCGCATCCTCGATCGGGTCGCGGCTGAGGCCAAGGACATCGCGGTCGTGGAGCGGCAGCCGTTGATGGAGGGCCGCAACCTCTTCATGATCCTGGCCCCCAACGCCAAGTCCGCCAAACAGGAACAACAAGAAGGAGCAGCCGCAAGTGCCTAAGTTGAAGACCCGCAAGGGCATCGCCAAGCGGGTGCGCCTGACCGGCACCGGCAAGCTGATGCGCCGCCATGCCTGGAAAAGCCACCTCCTCGAGCACAAGTCCGCCAAGCGGAAGCGGGCCTACCGCGCCCTGAGCGCGGTCGACCGGACCGACAAGAAGATGGTCCGGCGGGCGCTGGGGGTTTAGGGAATGTCTCGCGTCAAGCGCGGCGTCACCGCGCATCGGCGCCATAAGTCGATCCTGGAACGGGCGAAGGGATTCCGCCTCTCCAAGAAGCTGCTCTTCCGGCCCGCCAACGAAGCGGTTCTCCACGCGCTCGCCTATGCGTTCCGCGACCGGCGACGCCGCAAGCGCGAGATGCGCCGGCTCTGGATCACGCGAATCAACGCCGCCTCCCGGCAGGGCGGCCTTCCTTACAACCGTTTCATGCACGGCCTGCGCCAGGCCGGGGTTGAGATCGATCGCAAAGTGCTCGCCGACCTGGCGGTACGCGACTCCGGCTCCTTTGCTCGGCTGGTAGAGGTTGCCAAGCAGAGCCTCTAGTGGACTGTGACGGCCATTCGGCGTGCATCCGCCGCCCCAGACCGCCGGGCGCCCTACGGGCGCTGATGCCGGTGTTACGGGAGCCGGGCGCTTCGTCGTCACGCATCCTCCAGATGCGCTCCTCGTCGCGCCACCCGCGCCTTGGCACCGACGGCCTGGGACGCCGGTCTTAGAGCCTCTGGCCTGCTGCGCGAACGTCCGTCACAGTCCACTAAGCCGCTAAGAAGCCCGAACAACCCGCTAGTCCGCCGTCTTCGCCACCTCGCCACAAAGCGCGAGCCAGGTGTGGTACTTCTCGAAGGCCCGCGCGTCGTCCGGCAGGCCCAGGCGGCGGGCATTCAGCTCGAGCTCCTCGTCCTGCGCGAGGGGGAGAGGTTCGACGTGGAGGCCGACCGTGTGCAGACCGTGACGAGGAAACTCTTCCAGAGCCTGAGCCAGACGGAGACGCCGCAGGGCGTGCTCGCGGTCGGCCGGGCCGCCCTCGCCACCCCCGCGGAGGCGCTCGAGTTGGCCCGCACCGCCGGCTGGCCCCTGGTCGTGCTCGACGGCGTCCAGGACCCCGGCAACGTGGGCACCATCGCCCGCACCGCAGCCGCCGCGGGCGCTCCCGCACTGGCCGTGCTGCCGGGCACGGCCGACCCCCACGGCGCCAAAGCCGTGCGCGCCTCCTCCGGGCACGTCTTCAACCTGGCCGTGGCGCGGGTCAGCTGGACGGACCTGGAGGGCCTTCAAGTGCTCGGCTCCGGCGTGGGCGGCCGGCCGCTCGAGGAGGTGGCGGTCGAGAAGGCCGAGGCGCTGGTGCTCGGCAGCGAGGCGCAGGGATTGAGCCGCCCACTGGAGTCCGTGGCGCTGCCGATGGCAGCAGGCGTCGAGTCGCTCAACGTAGCCGCCGCGGCGGCCGTCCTTCTTTATGAAGTGCGTCGGAGACTCACCCGGTGACCGAGTTCGAGAACACCGTCGCCCACGGGCTCGAGCGGATCGCCAAAGCCACCAGCGACGACGACCTGGAGCGGCTGCGGATCGAGTATCTGGGCCGGAACTCATCCATCTCGCAGACCCTGTCCGGGCTCGCCGCGGAACCCAAAGAGAAGAGGGCGGAGATCGGCAAGGCTGGGAACGAGGCCAAGCAGAAGATCGGCGCCGCCCTGGAGGCCCGAGCCGGGGAGCTGGCCGCCACCAGGATGGGCAAGCTGGCCGAGCTCGAGGCGATCGACGTCACCTTCCCCGCGCCGCCGCTCGACCGCGGCCACATACACGTCCTGAACCAGGTCCGCTCAGAGGTCGAAACCATCCTCGAGCGTCTCGGCTACCAGGTCGAGGAGGGCCCGGAGATCGAGACCGACTGGTACTGCTTCGAGGCGCTGAACCTGCCCAAGGGCCACGCTTCGCGCGACCTCCAGGAGACCTTCTTCCTGGCGGAGGACGAGTCGATAGTGCTGCGCACCCACACTTCGTCGGTCCAGATCCGGGCGATGGAACGCCTCCGGACCCCGCCAATCTTCGTCATCGCCCCCGGGCGCGTCTACCGCCGCGACAACCTGGACGCGACCCACTTGCCCTACTTCATGCAGGTCGAGGGCCTGGCCGTCGACGAGGGCCTGACCGTGGGCGACCTCAAGGGCACCCTCCTCTACCTCGTGCAATCGCTGTTCGGGCCCGAGCGACGGGTGCGGATGCGGCCGACCTATTTCCCCTACACGGAACCCAGTTTCGAGTTCGACACGCTCTGCGGACGCTGCGGCGGGGCCGGCTGCCGGAGCTGCGGCAACCAGGGCTGGCTGGAGACGGGCGGCTGCGGCATGGTCCACCCGAACGTGCTCCGCAACGGTGGCCTCGATCCAGACCAGTACACCGGCTTCGCCTGGGGCTTCGGGATCGAGCGCATGACGCTGCTGAAGTACGACGTTGAGGACCTGCGCCTCTTCTACGAGAACGATTTGCGCTTCAACGAGCAGTTCTGAAGTGACGAATGAGAGTTAGCTACCGCTGGCTGGGCGACTTCGTCGACCTGGACGGCCTGCCCCCGCAGGAAGCCGCCAACCTGCTCACGATGTCAGGCAGCAAAGTCGAGTCGCTCCTCGTCATCGACCTCTCCGCGATCGTGGTGGGCAAGGTCCTGGAGCAGCGCCCGCACCCGAGCTCACGCGACCCCCTCTGGATCCACCAGGTCGACCTCGGCGCGGAGACCCGCCAGATCGTCGCCGGCGCCCCCAACGCGACTCCCGGGACCCTGGTGCCGGTCGCCCTCCCGGGCACCGTCGTCCCCAGCGGGAAGCAGGTCCGCGACGCCAAGATCGCGGGCGAGGAAGGCCGGGGGATGATGTGCTCCGCCGCCGAGCTGCTTCTCGGCGAGGACCACTCCGGGATCATGTTGCTGGCCGAGGGCAAGCCCGGGCAGTCCCTCGGCGAGCTCTTTCCGCTCGACGCCGTGCTCGACGTCGAGGTCACGCCGAACCGGCCCGACTGCCTCGGCCACATGGGCATCGGCCGGGAGCTGGCGGCGGTCAGCGGGCGGCCCATGAAGCGCGACTTCATGCCGCCCTTCATCGAAGGCGAGGACCCGCCCGCGGTCGACCTCATCAAGATCGCCATCGAGGAGCCTGACCTCTGCACGCGGTTCGTGGGGGCGCCGGTTACCGGCCTCAAGGTCGGGCCCTCTCCGGCCTGGGTCCAGGTCCGCCTCCGTCTCGCGGGCGTGCGCCCGATCAATAACGTGGTCGACGCCACGGCCTACGGCATGCTCGAGTACGGCAAGCCCACCCACGCCTTCGACCTCCGGCGGCTGCGCGGCGGCGAGCTGCGCGTCAGGCGCGCTCGCGACGGCGAGTCGCTGCTCTGCCTGGACGGACAGACCCGGCGCCTGAGCCCGGCCATGCTGGTCGTCGCCGACGGCGCGGGCCCGGTCGCCATCGGCGGCACCATCGGCGGCGAGGAATCGGCCGTGCAGGCGGACACGACGGACGTCCTCATCGAGTCGGCCGGCTGGAATGGCGTCAACATCCGCGGCACCTCCCGAGCGCTCGGCCTGCGCACCGAAGCCTCGGCGCGGCACGAGAAGGGACTCGCGCCCGAGCTGGCGCTGGCCGGCGCGCGCCGCGTCACGGCGCTGGTCAGGGAGTGGGCCGGAGGGACCGTCCACCGCGAGTGGATCGATCTCTACCCGCGGCCGCAGGAGCCGATCCGCGTCCACGTTACCCCGGAGAAGATCGACGCCCTGCTCGGCGCGCACGTGCCGCTCACCGAGTCGCGCGCCATCCTCGACCGGCTCGGCTTCCAGACGCGGGTCCAGGACGACGGCGACTGGGACGTGATGGTGCCCGTCTTCCGGCTCGACGTGGCCATCCCGGAGGATGTCGTCGAGGAGGTGGGCCGGATCTACGGTGTCGACCGCATCCCGCCGACCTTGCCGGGCCGCCGCCACGAACGCTGGACGCCAGCTCCGACCACGCGACCCCTGGAGACCATCCGCCAGGTGCTGGCCGGGGCCGGCTTCGCGGAGGCCGTCACGCCGGGGCTGGTCTCCTCCGCCCTGCTCGAGAAGCTCGGCCTGGCCGAACGGATGCGCCGGCTCCTGAATCCGATGAGCGAGGAGCTGGACGCGATGCGGACTTCGCTGCTGCCGTCGCTCCTCCAGGTCGCCCGGCTGAACCAGAACCGTGGCCGTCCTCAGGTTCGCCTCTTCGAGGTGGCCCGCGTCTACCTGGCGCGCAGCCAGGACCCGACCGGACTGGCCGACGAGCCGCTGGCCCTGGCCGCGCTGGCCCACACCGGCGGTGCCCCGGCTGCGGGCCGGGAGGGATTCCTGCTCCTCAAGGCCGTCACCGATCGCCTCGCCCACGCCCTGAGCCTGCCGCTCCCGGCGTACGAGCGGGCCTCCGACGCGCTCTTCCATCCGGGCCGAACGGCAGCCGTCCTGCTTGACGGCGTTCGGGCCGGCGTCCTGGGCGAGCTGCACCCGTCCCTGGGCGCGGACTTCGACCTGGACGGGCGTGTCGTCGCTCTTCAGCTCGACCTGGAAACGCTCCTCGGCGCGGCCAAACCGCGCCAGGTCCGCCCGCTGCCGCGCTTCCCGGCGGTGCAGCGCGATCTTGCCGTGGTGCTGCCGGAGGGTCAACCGACCGCCGCCGTGCAGGCCGCCATCAGGGACGTGGCCGGCAGCCTGCTCGAGCTGGTCCGAGCGTTCGACGAGTACCGATCGCCGGAGCTTGGCGAGGGCGTCAAGAGCCTCGCCTTCGCCTTGACTTTCCGATCGCCCGAGCGCACTCTCACCGACTCGGAAGTGGATCAGCTCATGGACCAGACGCGGCGCAGGCTGGAAACCGAGTTCAAGGCCAAGAGCCGTTGATCGACATCCTGATCCTGGTGGCGATCATCCTCTACGGGGTGATCGGGTTCTACACCGGCCTGATCCACCGGATCGTCGGCTTCTTCGGCCTCTACCTGGGATTCCTCGTCGGGACCTACATCGCGCCCACCGCGGCGAGCGTCCTCCAGCAGTCGGTGCCCAACTGGAACACGCCCGATTCCCTCATCGTCTCCTACTTTGTCCTGGTCGCCTTCATCACGCTGCTCGTGGAAGGGTTCGCGGCCGGCCTGCACAAGCAGCTCCAGGTCACGTATGTGGCGTTCGACCACCTGCTCGGCCTGCTCGTCGGGCTGGCCACCGCGATCGCCGGTGTGACGGTGACGCTAGCCCTGCTGGAGGCCTCCTCGCATCCGCCGGCGGGCTCCGCCGACGCGGCCGAGATCACGATGTCGACGCGGATCCACCAGTCGTCCCTGGCCCCGACCATCATCTCGGTCCTGGGCCAGCCGGTCTTGCTGCTCTTCTCTCCGGTCGTGCCGGGCGATCCCGCCGCCTGGTTCAACGGGATCGGGGTCTCCGCCAACCCGACCGGCTGACGATCTCCAGTCTCTCTTGGGGAGCGCACTGACGCCCGAGCAGCTCTGGGAACGGCTGCGCGCGCGCGCGGTCGAGATCCACGATGAAGCCAACCTCCGCCGCCGACTCCTGGCGGGGGAAAGATTGCGCGTCAAGCTGGGCCTCGACCCGACAGCGCCGGACATCCACGTCGGCCACCTGGTAGTTCTCGACATGCTCAGGGCCTTCCAGGACGCAGGCCACACGGCGGTGCTCATCGTGGGCGACTTCACCGCTTTGATCGGCGACCCGAGCGGGCGATCCGAGACGCGGCCGGTCCTGAGCCGGGAGCAGGTGGACGCCAACGCCAAGACCTACTTCGCGCAGGCCTACAAGGTGCTCGATCCCAAGCGGGTCGAGGTCCGCGGCAACTCCGAGTGGCTGAGCGAGATGACCCTGGCTGACGTGATCAGGCTCCTCGGCACGGCGACTCTCCAGCAGGTGCTGCAGAGAGAAGACTTCGCCGCGCGGCTGCGCGGCGGACACGCCATCGGCGCTCAGGAGATCCTCTACCCGTTCAACCAGGCTTACGACTCGGTCGCTATCCGGGCCGACGTCGAGATCGGCGGGACCGACCAGCTCTTCAACCTGCTGTTCGGCCGCGATGTCCAGCGCGCCTACGGGCTGCCGCCGCAGGACGTCGCCGTCTTCCCGCTACTAGAGGGTGTGGACGGCACGCAGAAGATGAGCAAGTCGCTCAACAACTACATCGGGATCACCGAGCGGCCGGAGGAGATCTACGGCAAGGTGATGTCGCTGCCCGACGCGATGACGCCGAAGTACGCGCGCCTTCTGCTCGACGTGGAAGAGGCCGCCCTGCCGGCCCATCCCCGGGACGCCAAGGCGGAGGTCGCCCGGCGGCTTGTCGATCGCCTCCACGGCCCAGAGGCCGCAGCCCGCGCGGAGGCCGACTTCGACTCCAAGTTCCGTAAGCGGGAGATCCCTGACGAGATCGAGGAGCGCGCGGTTTCCAGCGCGGAGCTGGTCGCCGCGCTGGTCGAGCTGGGCCTGGCGGCCAGCCGAGGCGCGGCGCGCCGCCTGGCCGAGCAGGGCGGCGTGCGCGTGGGAGGCAAGAAGGTCGGAGCCGACGCTCGGCTTCAAAATGGAGACGTGCTCCAGGTCGGTCGCCGTCGTTTCGTACGGGTGAAGGTCGGTTAGAATGCCACCCGAAATTATGTTCGGAGGGATCGCATGAGCGGCCACTCGAAGTGGGCCGGCATCAAGCACAAGAAGGCGATCGTCGACGCCAAGCGCGGCCAGGCCTTCACCAAGGTGGCGCGTGAGATCACGATCGCCGCCAAGGAAGGCGGCGGGAACACGGACGGCAACTTCCGGCTCCGGCTCGCGGTCCAGAAGGCACGCGAAGCCAACATGCCCGCCGACAAGATCAAGTCGGCGATCGACCGCGGCACCGGCGCCGCCGCGGGGGAGAGGCTGGAGGAGGTCCGTTACGAGGGCTACGGCCCCGCCGGTGTGGCCATCATGGTCGACGCCGTCACCGACAACCGGAACCGGACCTCGGCCTCCTTGAAGCACCTCTTCTCGAAGCACGGCGGTAACCTCGGCGAGTCCAACTCGGTCGCCTGGATGTTCGAGCGCAAGGGCGTGCTCGACGTCGACGCCGGCAAGCAGGACCCGGACGAGGTCAGCCTCGCCGCCATCGAGGCGGGGGCGGAGGACATCCAGGTCGAAGGCAAGTCGATCGAGATCGCCACCAAGCCGAACGACTTCGAGAAGGTCCGTCAGGCGGTCGAGGCCCAGGGCGTCAAAGTGGAGAACGCCGAGCTCACGATGCAGCCGAAGACCACGGTCGCCGTGGAGGAGGACAAAGCTCCCGCGGTTCTGCGCCTCATGGAGGCGCTGGAGGAGGACGACGACGTCCAGCAGGTCTACGCCAACTTCGACATCCCAGCCGACGTCCTTGAACGAGTCTCAGCCCAGGTCTAAGAACCCCACGGAATCTGGCGATTTCGCGGGGTCGCCTGACCACCTGCTCCGGACCCGATGTCCGGGCTGACGCTCGGCGTCGACCCAGGCTTGGCGGCCACGGGCTACGCATTCCTGCGCGACCCGCCCGAGGTGCTCGCCTGCGGGACGATCAAGACGGCGGCCGGGCTGAGCTCCGGCCGGCGCTTGCTCCAGATCCAGCGCGAGCTGGAGCGCCTTCTGGACGGGACGCCTGTCCAGGAGGCGGCGCTCGAAGAGGTCTTCATGGGCAGCAACCGCACTTCCGTCATCGGCGTGGCCCAAGCCCGCGGGGTGGTCCTGGCCCTGCTCGAAGCCCGCGGCGTCACGGTGCACGAGTACAAGCCGGCCCAGGTCAAGGTCACCATGACCGGCTACGGCATGGCCGGCAAAGCCCAGATGGCGCGCATGCTCGCGGTGCAGCTGCGCGTGGACCCGGCTCCGGGCTCCGACCACGCGGTGGACGCCATCGCGATCGCCATCTGCCACCTGCGCAGCCGGCGCCTGCGAACGGTCGCGACAGGGGGGAGCCCGGGGGGAAGGGCTCTGCCCGGCCCGGGCGAAGGGGGGATTCTCCCCTCAAATTGATCGGATATCTCCGCGGCCGCGTCAAGCGGCTGACGCCAGAGGAGCTTCTGCTCGACGTCAACGGCGTCGGCTACCTGCTCAGCCTGACCCTGTCGGCGCGAGAGCGCCTGCCCGCGACCGGAGGCGAGACGGAGGTCTTCGTCCACACCCACGTCCGCGAGGACCAGCTCGCCCTCTACGGCTTCGCCACGCCAGAAGAGTTGGAGATGTTCGAGCTGCTGATCGAGGTGGACGGCGTCGGGCCGAAGGTCGGCCTGGCGATCCTCAGCTCGGCCAACCTCGACCTTTTGAAGCGGGCCATCCTGGCTGAGGACGTGGCGCCAATCAGGCGAGCACCCGGAGTCGGGCCGCGCACCGCCCAGAAGGTGATCATCGACCTGAAGCCCAAGCTCGAGGCCGAAGAGGCACTGCTCGCTCTGCCCAGGGCCGCTGCCGTGGCCGGCGACGGCCAGCTCCCCAAGCAGATCGAGGAGACGCTCCGCGGCCTCGGCTTCAGCGCCCAGGAGGCGCGCGCCGGCCTCGAGTCGGTCGACTGGGGCGCCCAGCCCACCGCGCACGAGGCTCTGGCGCACGCACTCAAATCCCTGGGTCGTCGTTGAGAAACACCCCCGGGATCACCGCCGGATCTGCGTCGCCCATGCGGGCCGCTGCCGGTGCGTTTGATTCCGCTCCTCAGTCGCGCACCCGCAAGTGCGCTTCTTCCGGTGCTCATCCAACGCAAGACGGCATCGGGCCACCTGGTTCGTCGCATCTCTCGGCGTCGCCCCCGGGGGTGTTCCTCTGAGCGACGACCGTCTCGTCAGCAGCGCGGCGACGCCCGAGGAGGACCAGCTCGACCAGAGCCTGCGCCCGCGAAGCCTCGACGAGTACGTCGGCCAGGAGGCGGTGCGCGAGCAGCTCTCCATCCAGCTCGAGGCGGCCAAGCGGCGGGGCGAGCCGGTCGAGCACGTGCTCCTGGCCGGGCCGCCCGGCCTCGGCAAGACCACCCTCGCGAACATCGTCGCCAATGAGCTCGGCGTCTCCATCCGCACCACGTCCGGACCGGCCATCGATCACGCCGGCGCGCTGGGCTCGATCCTGATGAACCTGTCCGAGCGGGACGTCTTCTTCATCGACGAGATCCACCGCCTGCAGCGCGTGGTGGAGGAGTCGCTCTACCCGGCGATGGAGGACTTCGTCTTCGACACGGTGCTCGGCAAGGGCGTCGGCGCGAGCACCGCGCGCATCCCCTTGAACCGCTTCACCTGCGTCGGCGCGACCACCCGGCAGGGCCTGCTCAGCTCGCCGCTGCGGGACCGCTTCGGCGCCACCTACCGGCTCGACTTCTACACGCGCGACGAGCTGGCCAGGATCGTCCGGCGTTCGGCCCGGATCCTGGCGCTCGACGTCGAGGAGGCGGCCGTCGACGAGATCGCCCGGCGCTCGCGGGGCACCCCTCGAATCGCCAACCGGCTGCTGCGCCGCGTCCGTGACTACGCCCAGGTGCGGGCCCAGGGCGCCGCCTCGCTGGAGGTGACGCAGAAGGCACTCTCAATGCTCGACATCGACGCTCAGGGCCTGGACCAGCTCGACCGCCGGATCCTGGAGACGATCATCCACAAGTTCGCCGGGGGACCGGTCGGGCTGGACACCATCGCCACCGCGCTCAGCGAAGAGCCGGAGACCATCGAGGACGTCTACGAGCCGTTCCTCATGCAGAGCGGGTTCATCCAGCGCACCAGCCGGGGCCGGACCGCCACCGCGCTGGCCTACCGCCACCTCGGCCTCGAGCCCCCAGGCCCGACCGTCCAACAGACGTCGCTACTCTGAAAGGGTGGATACAGTCGGCAGGTCCCTCGTCTTCTTCGGCGTGGTCATCGCCGTGGTCGGGGCCGTCCTCATGCTCACCGGCCGGCTCGGACTCCCGGGCGACATCACCGTCCGGCGCGGCGGCTTCACCCTCTACGCACCGCTCGGCACGTCGATCCTGATCTCCATCGTCCTGACCGTGGTTTTGAACCTCTTCCTACGGGCTAAGTAGACTTTCACACTCGTGCAGCTAGTCCTTGGTTGGCCCGTCCGCATCATCGTGCTCACCCTCCTGGCGATCTCGCTTTTCGTGGACGGGGCGGGCTACCTGTACCGATACACCAACCACTACCCGCTGACCGGCCCGGTGTCCGAGTTCCAGGCCGGCGGCCACCCGCACTTCGACTGGTGGCCGCTCAACAGCGGCCAGATCTACATCGTCCGCGGTCTCGACCTCCAGGGTGGCAGCCACCTCGTCATCCAGCTCATCGACATCCCGCCCGGCCGCACGAAGGCGGACGTCCAGTCCACCGCCGTCTCCGTGTTCCAGAACCGGCTCAACCGGCTTGGCGTCAGCGAACCTTCGATCCAGCCCGAAGGCTCGGATCGCATCGTGGTCGACCTCGCCGGGGTCAACAGCGCGCGCGCCCAGGAGGTCCTCGGCCAGACCGCGCACCTCGACTTCGTGAAGTGGGTGGAAGATCCGAATGCGCCCGCGACGGGCCAGAGCTCGGCAGGGTTCAAACCGCAGAAGACGGGCCTGGGCAGCTCCCAGGTCACGAGCGCGACCTCCGGGCTCGACACGAACGGCCTGCAGTACCAGGTGCTGCTCAGCTTCAACGCGGACGGCGCCAACACGTTCTCGACGCTCACGACCGATGCGGTCAACCAATGCTCCGGCGCGGGCAACGACTGCCCGAAGCGGCATATCGCGATCTTCGAGGACCTGACCGACCAGGACATCGCCAGCTGGGACACGCAGGCGACGAAGGTGGCGCTGCCACCGGACCAAGGCGGCAAGCTGCTGACGAATCCCACCATCCAGAACCCGATCCCGGGCGGCCAGGCCTCGATCACCGGCAGCTTCACGGCCCAGTCGGCGGCGACGCTCGCACTCCAGATCAACTCCGGCGCGCTGCCGGCCAACGTGAAGGTGCTGTCGTCGACCGATGTCAGCGCCAGCCTCGGCGCCGACTCGGTCAAGCGCAGCCTGGCGGCCGGCCTGATCGGCCTGGCCATCGTGGTGCTCTTCATGATCCTGTACTACCGCCTGCCCGGCCTGCTCGCGAGCACCGCGCTGATCGGCTACGCCGCGATCACGCTGGCGGTCTTCAAGTCGCTCCCCGTGACCATGACGCTCTCCGGCCTGGCCGGCTTCATCCTCTCCGTCGGCATGGCCGTCGACGCCAACGTGCTGATCTTCGAACGCTTCAAGGAAGAGATGCGGGCCGGCCGCACCATCGGCGCCGCCGTCGACGCGGCGGTCCGGCGAGCCTGGCCCGCCATCCGCGACTCCAATACGTCGACGCTGATCACCTGCATCGTGCTGGCCTACTTCGGGACGGGCCCGGTGAAAGGGTTCGCCATCACCCTGGGCATCGGCGTCGCCGTGAGCCTGATTTCCTCGATTGTCATCACCCACAACCTGCTGGCGATCGTCCTCAACCTGGGAGGCGGCTTCCGCAACATCCGCCTGCTCGGCGTGACTCGTGGCGCGGCCGCCTGAGACCCGGACCAGGTCCGACGAAACGGAAGACTTAGCCGAGGTCGCGCCGCTCCCGCGGCGGCCCCGGACGCTGGACCTGGTCGGAAAGCGGAACTGGTTCTTCCTGCTCTCGCTGTTGATCATCATCCCGGGCATCGTCTCCCTGGTCACCCAGGGCTTCCTGCTCGGGATCGACTTCTCGGGCGGGACTTCCTTCGATGTCACCTTCGGTCGCCAGGTGACGCTGGCCGAGGTCCAGAGCGCCGTTGACCAGCAGTTCGGCGGCGGCCTCGTCCAGCAGGCCGGCAACGGCGACTACATCATCCGGACGCAGTCCCTGGACCCCATCCAGCAGAAGACCTTCGAGGACCGGCTGGGCAAGGCGCTCAACACGACCGTCAACGTGAAGTCGGTCGACAACGTCGGTCCGACGATCGCCAACGAGATCATCACCGGAGCATTGCTGGCTCTGATCACGGCGTCGCTCGCCATCCTCTTCTACCTGACCTTCCGCTTCCGGCGCGTCCAGGGCGGCGGCTGGGCCGGGCTCCAGTTCGGCGGCTCGGCGCTGCTCGCCCTGCTGCACGACGTCTTCCTGCTGACCGGCGTCTTCTCGATCCTCGGCAAGGGGATCCCCTTCCTCGGTTGGCACGGCAGCCAGCTCGGCCAGGTCGACAGCCTCTTTCTGACCGCGGTGCTCACGGTCGTGGGCTTTTCTGTCCACGACACGATCGTCATCTTCGACCGGATCCGCGAGAACATGATCGTCGCCCAGCGACTCACCTTCGAACAGATCGTGAACCTGAGCATCATGCAGTCGGCCGCAAGGTCGATCATCACCAGCTTCACGGTCGTCCTGGTGCTGCTCTCGCTCTTCCTCTTCGGCGGCGACACGCTGAAGGGCTTCGTGCTGGCGCTGCTGATCGGGATCATCTCCGGCACCTACAGCTCGATCTTCAACGCCGCGCCGCTGCTGGTCGTCATGCGGAGGCTCTGGCCCGTCCGGTAACGTCGGACATCGGAAACTCTTGACATGCCAGGCTGGCCAATAGCGGAGATCGGGAAGCTGCTCGCGCCCACCTTGAAGCACATGGGCTATGACATCTATGCCATCGAGCAGCTCGGCCCCGGCGGGCGGATTCTGCGCATCTCGATCGACAGGCCGGCCGGACGCGTCGGCATCGACGACTGCGAGCGCGTCAGCGAGGTGAGCGGGCCGCTCCTCGATCAGGCCGGCCTCGTCTCCGGTCCCTACACGCTCGAGGTCTCCTCACCGGGCGCGGAGCGGCCGCTTCGCAACCGCCAGGAGTACGAGCGCTTCGCCGGCCAGAAGGTCAACGTCCGCTACCGGTACGGCGAGACCAGCGAGGGCGTCCTCGAAGGAGTGCTGGCCCGCGTGGATGACGAGGGGATCTCGGTAGAAGCCAAGGGCGGGCGGCTGGTCGAGATCGGCTGGGACGACGTCCGCACAGCCAGGCTCACTGTAAGCCTATGAGGACGGACCCCCGCCCGACAGCCGGATCTGGAACGCCCATGCGGGCCGCTGCCGGTGCCGGTTGCTCCGCTCCTCACTCACGTAGCTGCAGGTGCGCTCGTTCCGGTGCTCGCAACCGGCAGGACGGCATCGGGCCACCTGGCTCGCCCCATCTCTCGGCGTCGGACGGGAGGGCCGTCCTCTGAACAACGAGTTCCTGGCCGCGCTCCAGCAGCTCCACGAGGAGCTCGGCATCCCCATGGACGAGCTGCTGCGGACTGTCGAGCAGGCGCTCGCCGACGCCTACCGTCGAGCCTTCGACCCCCCTGGCTACATCACGGTCCGGATCGACCCCAGCAGCGCGGCCCTCGACGTCCAGGCTCGCGAGGTCGATGCGGAAGGCGTCGAGCACCTCCGCGCGCTGCCCACCGAGGACTTCGCCCGCCTGGCGGCCCAGACCGCCAAGCAGGCGGTCCTGCGCCACATTCGCAACCTGGAGCGGGACCGGACGCTGCAGGAGGTGGCCGAGCACCGCGGCGAGCTGGCCAACGGCGTCATCGACCGGATCGAAGCGGGGACCGTCTACCTCGACCTGGGCGGCCGCGCCGAAGGAGTCCTGCCGCCCGAAGAGCAGATCCCGGGCGAGGAGCTCCGGCCGGGCAGGCCGCTGACGGTGGTGATTCTGGACGCCAAGCGCTACGGGTCCCAGGCGCAGGTTCAGGTCTCCCGCGCCAGCCGGCTTTTCGTGCGGCGGCTGCTGGAGGCCGAGGTGCCGGAGATCAAATCCGGCTCCGTTGAAATCAGGGCCATCGCCCGCGAGCCCGGGTTGCGGACCAAGGTGGCCGTCGCCAGCGACGTCCCCGGGATCGACCCGGTGGGTGCCTGCGTGGGACCGAAGGGTGTCCGGCATCATTCCCTTCTGAGCGAGCTCGGCCAGGAGCATGTCGACATCGTCGCCTGGTCGGACGACCCCGCCACGTTCGCGGCCGCCGCCCTGGGGCCGGCTCGAGTGCTGGACGTCAAGCTCGACCGCACGACCAACACCGCCACCCTGATGGTGCCGCGGGGCCAGCTCTCGCTGGCGATCGGCAAGGACGGCCAGAATGCCCGCCTGGCCGCAAAGCTGACCGGCTGGCGCATCGACATCAAGCCGGCGCCGGAGGAGCAGGAGGGGGAGGTCGAGAACCACCACGCCGAAGCGAAGCCGTGATCCGGTCCGCACCTGCGTCGGCTGTCGCCAGGAGGGCGGGCGGCGCGGGCTGGTCCGGCTGGTTCGGGACGATCGCGGAATCGTCGTTCCCGACCCGACCGGCCGGGCTCCGGGGCGGGGGGCCTACCTGCATGCAGATCCGGCTTGTGCAGACCTCGCCCGCAAGCGCCGCAGCCTGGAGCGGGCGCTGGGCGGAGGTGTGGATCCGGAGGTGTGGGGGATAATCCTTAGTTCGGGCCGATGAGAGCAGTAGAACTCGCGCGAGAACTCGGAATCAACCAGAAGGAGCTGGTCAACTTCCTGCAGCAAAGGAAGCTGACCCGCAACGTCAACGCGCCCCTCTCGCCCAAGGCCCTGGAGGCTGCCCGGCGCCAGTTCGCCACGAACGTGGCGGTCAAGGCCCAACCCAACGGTGAACGCAAGATCGAGCTGCCCCAGAGCGTGTCGGTCAAGGACCTCGCCGAAAACCTCGGGATCGCGCCAGTCGAGGTTCAGAAGAAGCTGATCTCGATGGGGACCATGGCGACGATCAACCAGGTCATCGACTTCGAGACCGCCTCCATCGTCGCCGACGAGTTCGGGGCCACGGTCGAGCCTATCGCCGCCGGCGAGTCGGTGGCGGCGGTCCAGGAGGATGGGGCGGGGGAGGGCAAGGTGCACCTCACCAGTCGCGAGGAGTTCTTCTCATCGCTGGCTCGCGAGGACTCGTCCAGCCTGCAGCCTCGGCCTCCGGTCGTAACCGTCCTCGGCCACGTCGACCACGGCAAGACCTCGATCCTGGACGCCATCCGCAAAACCCGGGTCGCGTCCGGCGAGGCGGGCGGCATCACGCAGCGGATCGGTGCTTACAAGATCGAGACGGAGGACGGCCACCCGATCGTCTTCATCGACACACCCGGCCATGAAGCGTTCAGCGCCATGCGCGCCCGGGGCGCCCAGGTCACTGACCTGGTCGTGCTCGTGGTGGCGGCCGACGACGGCGTGATGCCGCAGACCATCGAGGCGATCCAGCACGCCCGGGCCGCCAAGGTCCCGATCATCGTCGCCATCAACAAGATCGACAAGGACAACGCCAACGTCGACCGCGTCCACGCCGAGCTCGCCGAGCAGGGCATCGTGACGCGGCACTACGGCGGCGAGTACGAGTGCGTGCACGTGTCCGCCAAGACCGGTGTGGGCCTGGACGACCTGCTCACCACGATCGTGCTGGCGACCGAGATCGAAGAGCTGAAGGCGAATCCCAACCGGAACGCGATCGGCACCATCATCGACGCGCACGTGGAGCGGGGCCGGGGCCCGGTCGCCACCGTGCTCGTGCAGGCCGGCACGTTGAAAGTGGGCGACGACTTCGTGGTCGGCCACATCTACGGCCGGGTGCGAGCGCTCACCGACGATCGCGGCCAGAGCGTCCAGGAAGCCGGGCCGGCCACGCCGGTCGTGGTCACCGGTCTGCCCGAAGTGCCCACGGCGGGCGAGATCCTCCAGGTGGTGGGCTCCGAGAAGGTCGCCCGCCAGCTCGCCCTCAGCAAGCTCCAGGAGAAGCGCGTCCAGGAGGCCGCGGTGGCCTCGGCGCCGCGCGTCACGCTCGAAGAGATGGCCCGGCGCGCCAAGGAGGGCGAGGCCAAGGAGCTCTACCTGGTGATCAAGTCCGACGCTCAGGGCACTCTGGAGGCCGTCCGGAGCGCGCTCCAGAAGATCGAGGACCCGATCGTCAGCATCAAGATCGTCGGCGAGGGCGTGGGCCCTGTGAACGACAGCGACGTGCTGCTGGCGTCCGTCTCCAACGCGATCATCGTCTGCTTCAACCTGAAGCCCACGCCGGCCGCCGAGAAGGCCGCCGAGCGGGAGAAGGTCGAGGTCCGCTACTACGACGTCATCTACAAGCTGACCGAGGACGTCGAGCGCGCCGCCAAAGGCCTGCGCGAACCCACGTACCGGCAGGTCTGGGAAGGCCGCGTCGAGGTCATCATGCCGATCAAGATCCCGCGGCTGGGCATCATCGCCGGCAGCCGGGTGGTGGAGGGCAAGGTCACGCGGGGCGGCTGGGTGAAGCTGGTCCGCGGCAAGGAGCAGATTTACGAAGGGCGGATCACCTCGCTCAAGCATTTCAAGGAGGACGTCCGCGAGATGGTCGCGGGCCAGGAATGCGGCATCGGCCTCGAGGGCTGGGAAGACTTCGTAGCCGGCGACGTCATGGAGTGCTTCCGGCTCGAACGGGAAGAGGTCTAAGTGAACCGACCCGGCATGATGCCCGGCATCCAGCCGCCGATTTCCGTCGGGCGCCTGACGGCGCTGATGCCGTTGTCTGGGGGCCCGGCGCGCGTCGTCGCGCATCTTCGGATGCGCTGCCTAGCGCACCACCCCATCCTAGGCACCGACGGCCTCGACGGCCGGTCGAAGCCCCTCCGGGCTGCTCGGGCATCAGCCCGGCCGGTCCACTAGTTCCCCTGTGGGCTACCGCGTCGACCAGGTGGCCGGCCAGGTCCGCCAGGAGGTCATGGAAATCATCCAGCGCGACCTCAAAGATCCCCGGATCGGCTTTATGAGCATCACCTCGGTGCGCATGTCGCCGGATCTCCGGCAGGCCCGCGTGAGGGTCAGCGTCTACGGCGCCCAGGAGGAGCAGGAAGAGACGCTGCGGGGTCTGAACAGCGCCAAAGGGCTGATCCGGCACGAGCTCGGCCGCCGGCTGAGCAACCTGCGCTTCACGCCGGACCTCCACTTCGAGCTGGACCCGTCGATCGAGTACAGCGTCCACATCTCCAAGAGGCTGCGCGAGGTGCTGCCTGAAGGCGAGGAGCAGAGGGAGGAAGGCTCATCCAGAAGCTGAAGAAGCTTTTCGACCAGGTCGGCGAGCTGATCGAGGCCAACCAGGAGGTCTTGATCTTCGGTCACAAGGACGCTGACGGCGACACCCTCGGATGCAGCCTCGCTTTCGCCGAGGCGTTGCGGACCAAGGGCAAGCAGGTCTGGGTGGTGATCCCGCCGCCGCTCCCGATGATGTACGAGTGGCTGCCCGGTTTCGACCAGGTCTCTGACCGGCCACCTCCCAATGCGGACCCGGCCCTGGTTTTGTTCTTCGACGCCGGCAACATGGAACGTTCCGGCAGCGCGGTGCGCCACATCGCCACTCACGCGACGATCGTCAACATCGACCACCACCTGTCGAACACGAGGTTCGGAGACATCAACATCATCGACCCCGACGCTTCGGCGGTCGGCGAGATGGTGATCGCCATGCTCGACGCGTACGGCTGCCCGATCACGGCGACGATGGCGACCAACCTCTACACCTCGCTGATGACCGACACCGGCGGCTTCCGCCACGAGAACACGACGCCCGCCTGCCTGGAGGCCGCCGCCCGGCTGGCGCGCCTCGGCGCCGACCCGGGGCATATCGCGACGATGGTCTACAAGTCACGGCCGCTGACCACCCTGCGGCTCTCGGCGCTGAGCCTGGCCGCCATGCACGTGGAGGCAGACGGCAGGCTGGTCTGGTCGCGCGTGACGCGCGGCATGCTGCGTGACGCGGGAGCGGAGATGGCCGAGTCGGAGGGCATCATCGACACGCTCAACAGCATCGCCGGGATGGAGATGGCGATCCTCTTCAAAGAGGTCGGTCCCACGCTCACCAAGATCAGCGTCCGCAGCCGGGGCGCCATTGACGCGGCGGCTCTGACCGCCGAGTTCGGCGGTGGCGGTCACCTGCGGGCGGCCGGCGCGGAGATCGAGGCGCCCATGGACAAGGCGGTGCAGATGGTCCTCACCAAGGCGCTGGAGGCGATCGCAGGCACCAACGGCCGCCAGCCACCTTCAGTAGGAAGGACGTCCGGTGCGGGCCGGGGTCCTCAACCTCGATAAGGCACCCGGCGCGACCTCGTTCACGATGGTCCGCCGGCTCCGCGAGTTGACGGGCGCCCACCGGGTGGGCCACGCGGGGACGCTCGATCCGCTGGCGACCGGGGTGCTCCCCATCCTCTTTGAGTCGGCGACGCGGCTGGCCGACTTCGCGCACCGGCTGCCCAAGACCTACCTGGCCGACATCCACCTCGGATTCACCACCGGGACCGACGACGCCGAGGGTCAGCCAGTGCCGGGCGCGGACCCGAGCGGGCTCGACGCCGAACAGGTCGCCGGAGCGCTGGCCGGGTTCGTCGGCCGGATCATGCAGCGGCCGCCCGCCTACTCGGCGGTCAAGCTGGCTGGCAAGCGCGCTTATGAGCTGGCCCGGCAGGGCGAGGACCTGCGGCCGGAGGCCAGAGAGGTGGAGGTCTTCTCGGCCCGCCTGCTGGACTTCCGGCCTGGACCGAAAGCGGTCGCCTCGATCGAGGTCGTGTGCGGCAGCGGCACCTACCTGCGCGCGCTGGCCCGAGACCTGGGCGAGCGGCTGGGAGTGGGCGGCTTCCTGGGCCGGCTGGTGAGATCGGCCTATGGAGAGCTGCGGCTGCTGGACTCGGCCAGCCTGGATGACCTGGCAGATGGCGCAGCTGTGGAGGCGCGCCTGCTCCCGTGCGAGTCGATCCTGCCGGCGATGGAACGCGTGCGGCTCACGATCGAGCTGGAGGCGATGGTCCGGCAGGGGCGGCAGGTGCGCGTCCTGCCCGAACCCGGCCCCGGCCCGCTTCGCGCCCACGCCGAGGACGGCCGGCTGGTCGCCCTCGGGCACGCCGACCCGCTCCGGCGCACCTTCGTGCCCGACAAAGTCCTGACGTGATCCGCCACCGAGGCATCCCGGCGGCTGGCATCGGCAGGGTCGTCCTCACCATCGGGAGCTTTGACGGCGTCCACCTCGGGCACCAGGCGGTGCTGGCCAGAGTCCGCGAGGAGGCGGCCCGGGCCCGCTGCGAGACCGCGGTCATCACCTTCGAGCCGCACCCGCGCTGCATCGTCGACCCGCTCAATTGCCCGCCCGCCCTGACGACGCAGGACGAGAAGCTGGAGCTCCTGGCGGCTCTCGGCCTCGACCATGCGATAGTGCTCAGCTTCACGCCCCAGGTCGCCAAGCAGCCGGCCGCGGACTTCATCGCCGAGCTCCAACAAGGCATGACGATCTGCCGGCTCGTCTGCGGCCCGGACTTTGCCCTCGGCCACAAGCGGCAAGGCGACGTGGCCTGGCTGCGCGAGCACGGCCTCGACGTGGTCGTGACTCCGCCGTTTGAGCTCGACGGCAAGGAGTTGCACAGCTCAGACATCCGCCGGCTCCTCGGCGAAGGCGACATCCCCGGGGCCAACCGCCTCCTGGGCCGGCCGTTCGTACTCCGCGGGACTGTCGAGCGCGGCGCTCAGATCGGCCGGGCCTTCGGGTTCCCGACCGCCAATCTGGCGGTGCAGCTCAACAAGCTGGTTCCCCTGCGCGGCGTCTACGCGGTGAAGGTCAAGAGCCCCTTCGGCGACCACGCGGGGGCCCTCAACGTCGGCTACCGGCCGACCTTCGGGGGCGACCGCCTCACGGTGGAGATCTACCTGCTCGACTTCGATGGGGACCTCTACGGCACGCAGCTGGAAGCGGCCTTCGTAGCCAGGCTCCGGGACGAGGAGAAGTTCACCTCGGCGGAAGAGCTCGCCGAGCAGATCGCGCGGGACGTCGAACAGACGCGGCGCATCCTCACCAGTGGACCGTCATGACGCAGGTCCTGGTCGTGGGCGGCGGGCTGGCGGGCTGCTGGGCCGCTGTCACCGCCGCCGAGAAGGGCGCCGGCGTCACCCTCGTCAGCCGAGCTCCGGGCGCGACGGCGCTCTACGCCGGTGCGATGGAGATCGCCCCGGATCTGGAACAGCTGATGATGACCGAGCCCTACCACCCCTACCGGCGTCTCTATCGCGACCACCTGCGCCTGGCGGCCGACCTGGAGACCGTGACCCAGGAGTTCAAGGCGAGGCTGGGCCGGGTCGGCTTCCGGCTGGCCGGGGCCTGGAACCGGGAGGGCCGGTTCCCAGACCTGCACGGCGGGCTGCGCCGCGGCCAGCTGGTGCCGGCCTCCGTCGAGCCCGGCGAGGTGGGCGGGCTGCGCGGCAAGCGGGTGGCCATCGTCGGTGTGGAGGGCGTCGGCGACTACGACGCCGAGGCGATCGCGGCCGGCTTGAGCGAGGTGGGGCTGAAAGTGAGCCACGTCAGCGTGCGGCTGAAGGAGCTGCCCGCCGGCGCGGCGCTGGCCGACCTCTACGACCGGCTGCCACCGGCCGTCCGGACGACCGCCGAGGTGGTGGCTTACCCACCGGGCTTTGCCTCCCTCCCGGAGAAGGCGTTCGAGCTGCTGGCTTCGCCGCCCTCTCCGCATGGGTGGCGGCTTCAGAAAGCTCTCGAGAAGGCGGTCGAGGCGGCTGGTGTGGAGGTGGTCCGAGCCGAGGTGACGGGCTTCGAGCGTGATGGCGGGCGGCTGACGGCGGCTCTCGTCGCGGAGCGGCGCCTGGCAGCCTCGGCGTTCGTCCTGGCGACCGGACGTTTCATCGGCGGCGGCCTCCTGAAGACGCGCCTTGTCAGCGAGGCCCTCCTCGACCTCGCCGTGTACTACCAGGGCGAGACGATCCAGGCGGCTTATCCCCGGGTCCGCCACCTCGAGTACGTGAACCCGGAGGCCGCCTTCCGGACCGGTCTCCTGACCGATCCCGAATGCCGCCCGATGGACGACCTCGGCCGGCCCGCTTTCGAGAACCTCTACGCGGCCGGTTCCGTGCTTGGCGGCTACGACTATGGCGGGGGCGGCTGCGGCTTCGGCGTGCCGCTCTTGACCGGCCGCCTGGCGGGCCTGCACGCGGCGGCAACGCGTGGCTGACCGGTGAGGGACCTCTGGCCGCTCGGGCTCATCAGGCGGCGGGCCGCCGCGACGGAGGCTGACGTCGAGCTCCTCCGCCCGGCTGCTTACGAGGAGATCGCCACCCTGCTCGGCTCGGGTCGCCGGGTCGTCCCCATGGGTGGTCGCTCCGGTGTCTGCGGGGCCGTGGAGGTGCGCCCGGGCGAAGTCGGCCTGGACCTGACCAGCCTGGACCGAATCCTGGAGGTCAACGAGACGAACTTGACGGTCCGGGTACAGGCGGGCGCCAACGGCCTCACGCTCGAAGAGGAGCTCAACCGTCGCGGCCTGACGCTGGGCCACTACCCGAGCTCCCTGCCCGACGCGACCGTCGGCGGCCTCATCTCGACCCGTTCCTCGGGCCAGCAATCGACGCTTTACGGGAATATCGAGGACATGCTTCTGTCGCTCAAGGTGGTGCTGCCCGACGGGACGGTGGCCGAGCCTCGGTCCGCTCCCCGCTCTGCTGTCGGACCCGCCCTGCACCAGCTCTTCGTCGGAGCCGAAGGCGCACTCGGAATCATCCTGGAGGCGGTGTTCCGGGTGCACCGCCTGCCGGCCTCGAGCCTCGGCCACGGCTACGACGTGGCGAGCGTCGAGGCGGGCCTGGAGATGATGCGCGCGATCGTCCAGGCGGGCCTGCGACCGCTGATCATGCGCCTTTACGACCGGGAGGACACGGCGTTCCAGGGCTCGGCGGCCGAGAGCTGTCTGCTCGTCATCGGACTGGCCGGCGAGCCGGAAGTGACCGCTGCTGAAGAAGTTGTCGTGAAGAGGCTCGCCGGCGGTGCGCGCGACCTCGGCCCGGGCGAGTTCGACGGCTGGCGGGAAGGCCGCTTCAAGCTCTCGGCGGACCGTCTCCGGCAGTCTCTCGAGCCGCCCGGCTCGTTCGTCGACACGATCGAGCTGGCCGCCGGTTGGGATCGCCTGCCCGCCCTCCATGCCGAGGTGAAGGAGGTGCTTGGCGGGGAAGGGATCGCGCTCTGCCACTTCAGCCACGCCTACCTCTCCGGCTGCTGCGCCTACTTCACGTTCGCCGGTTCCGCGGCGGACGATGCGGCCGCGGAAGCGGCCTACCGCCGCTGCTGGGAAGGTGCGATGGCCGCCGCCCTGCGCCAGGGCGCTACCATCGGGCATCACCACGGGACCGGGCAGGTCCGGGCGCCGTGGGTCCGGCAGGAGATGGGTGAGTGGTGGACGCTATGGGAAAAGTTAAGGGCGGCCGTCGACCCCGGCGGCATCATGAACCCGAACGCCCTCGGGGGACGCGACAAGACGCCCTGGTGATCGTCAACCCGGCCGCCGCCGCGGGCCGGGTCGGGCGCAGCTGGCCAGGTGTCGCAGCGACCCTCCGGCAGGCCGGGCTCAAGTTCGCCGAAGCGCTGACGACCGGGCCGGGCGAGGCGACCACGATCGCCCGGGAAGCGGTCAAACGGTCGCAGCCCCTGGTCGTGGCGCTCGGCGGCGATGGAACGCTGAACGAGGTCCTGAACGGGTTCTTCGAGGCGGGCGAGCCGCTCCCGACAGAGTCGGTACTCGGCCTCGTCCCATTCGGGACCGGCGGCGACACCAGACGGACGTTGGGCATCCCGGCCGACATCGCCGGGGCCGCCCGCATCCTGGTCGAGGGCAGGCCGCGCCGGCTTGACGCGGGCAGGGTGTGGCTCGACGGCAAGACGCTGCACTTCATCGACGTCGCGGAAGCCGGCCTGGGCGCCGTGGTCTCCGACCAGGTCAACCGGGCGCCGAAGTACCTCGGCGGAAAGGCCAGCTTCTACATCGGCACGTTGCGCGGCCTCCTGGCCTGGCGCCACCAGCTGATGCGCGTCGTGGTCGATGCGAGCGCGCCGCGTGAGCTCCTGGCGCAGGGGGTGGCCATCGCCAACTGCCAGTACTACGGCGGAGGCATGCGCATCGCCCCCGACGCGGTGCCCGACGACGGCCTCTTCGACGTGGTGATCCGGGGCGCGATCGGCACGGTCGAAGGGCTCGTCAACTTCGGCAAGCTCTACGACGGGTCTTACGCGAAGAACGCCAAGCTGATGGAGAAGATCGAGATCGTCCGCGGCCAGCGAGTCGAGATCACGTCGCCCGAGTCGGTGCTCGTCCAGATCGAGGGCGAGGTGGTGGGCAAGCTGCCCGCGGTGTTCGAAGTAATGCCCGCCGTGATCAGCTTCATGGTTCCCAGGTGACCCGGGGCGTCGTGGCGACGCCCCACTACCTCGCCACCGAAGCCGGCGCCGAGGTCCTTCGCGACGGCGGCAACGCCGTTGACGCCGCCGTCGCCGCGAACGCCGTCCTCTGTGTCGTCTACCCACACATGACCTCGCTCGGCGGGGACCTCTTCGCCCTGGTCTGGCCGGCGGGTGCCATGCAGCCGGTGGGGGTGGAAGGAGCCGGCCGCTCCGGCGAGGCCGCCAGCCTCGAGGCGATGCGAGAGCGCGGCTTCGACCGTGTCATGCCCGCGCGCGGCGCCCTGACGGTTACGGTGCCCGGCACCGTCCAGGCCTGGGGCCGGATGGTAGAGCGCTTCGGCCGGTTCGGAATGGGGCGGCTCCTGGAGCCCGCCGCTGCGCTCGCCCGGGACGGCTACCCGGTCACGCAGAAGCTCTCGGCCTTCCTGACCAGGTACGCCAACGTGCTGGCGGCCGACCCGGCCGCGGCTCCGCTGTACCCACCGATGAAGGGCGGCATGACGCTGCGCAACCCGGACCTGGCGACGGTCTTGAGCCTGCTGGGCCGCAAGGGGTTCGGCGCCTTTTACTTCGGCGAGGTGGGCGCGGCCATCGCCGAAGCGATCCAGCGCCGGAACGGGTTCCTGACGCAGGGCGACATGGCGATGCACCGGGCCGGCTTTGTGGACGGGATCCCTTTCGAATATCGCGACGTCACCGTGTACGGGATGCCGCCGCCGACGCAGGGCCTGGTCGCGCTCGGGATGCTGGCGCGGCTCGCTCGAGTGCCTGGCGCCGAGCTGCGTGCAGGACCGGAGTTTGCGGGCCGCATGCGCACGCTGCGCGATGTCACCTACGTGCTGCGTGACAGGTACATCTCGGACCCGCTGTTCAGCCCGGTTCCCCCGGAACCGTTCCTTGATCCGGACTGCGTCATCGAGGGCACGGTGCGTCAATTGCCGGAAGGCGACACCATCCACCTCTGCACGGCCGACGAGCAGGGGAATGTGGTCTCGCTGACGCAGAGCCTCGCCTACTCATTCGGGTCGGGGATCGTGGCCGAGGGCACCGGCATCCTCCTCCACAACCGCGGCTGCTACTTCAGCCTGGACCCGGCGGACGTCAACCGGCTCGAGCCGCGGAAGCGGACGCTGCATACCTTGATCCCGGCCCTGGCCGCGCGGAACGGGCGGCCCTGGGCGGCTTTCGGGACCATGGGTGGTGAAGGGCAGCCCCAGATTCTGACGCAGGTTGCAGTCAACCTGATCGACCATGGCCTGGGCCCGCCTGAGGCGGTGGCCGCGCCGCGCGTCCGCGTCGCTCCGGGCGGCGGCCGGCTCTGGGTCGAAGCCGACTACCCGGGCGCCGCTCTGCTCAACAAGGGTGGCGGCGACGCCGAGCTGCTCCCGCCCTTGGACAGCCGGCTTGGCCACGCTCAAGCCGTCCTGGTCGACGGTCCGAGCGCCTGGCGGGGCGGCGCCGACCCGCGTTCGGACGGCTCCGTCGAGATCGTCTGACGATTCAGCGCGGCTCCAGGGCGACGACGACGAACGCCGGTCCTACGAGAAGGATCCAGAGCGTCGGAAAGACGAACAGGGCGGTGATCCCGAGCGATGCGAACCGCCGCGCGGACCAGCTCCAGGTGCCTCTGTCCACCCACCAGGCCGCGCCGACGCCGAGTGCCTCGAGCACTACTCCGAGTGCCAGCAGGGCGAGACCGAGCGAGCTGCCCAGCAGCGGCCTGAAGTGGCTCGGACTGAGAACGCTCAGGGCCACGCCGATCACGATCGGCAGCGCCAGAACGACTCCGATACCCGTGCGGTAAGCCTTCTGCGGGTCAGGCGGCCGGATCGGCCCGGGCGGACCTTTTGGAGCCATCTACCGGAAGTCCTCCCAACTCGTCGCGGGGCCCGCCATGAAGGGGGAAATGGTAGGCCTGGGTATACTTACGGGCGAAAAAGTTTTGGCAGTCGAGCAAGAAGTCAAGGGAAATCTGATCGCGGAGCACAGGCTCCACGAGTCGGATACAGGTTCGCCAGAAGTCCAGGTGGCTATCTTCAGCACGCGCATCAACCAGCTGACCGAGCATCTGAAGACGAACCCGAAAGACCACCACTCGCGCCGCGGCCTCCTTCTCTTGGTGGGCAAGCGGCGCCGGCTGCTGAACTACCTGAGCCGCAACGACGTCGGGCGCTACCGCTCGATCATCGGAAAGCTCGGGATCCGGAGATAGTTCGGGAGCAGACCGGCGGGCCTCGTCGCGGGGTCAGGCCTTTAGCAGCTCTCTTCGAGGCCGAACGGGCTTGGAAGGCAGCTTTTAGAGACCTGGCACCGGATGCAGCCAGGCTGAGCCGCGCTCCTGTTTGGAGGTTTGTGGAGTGGCGGTAGTGACCAAGACGAAGGAATTCGACAGCACGCGCCTGAGCCTGGAGACCGGCAAGCTCGCCGGGCAGGCCAACGGCGCCGTCCTGATCAGGCAGGGGGACACGGTCATTCTGGCCACGGCCGTGATGGCCGACCCGCGGGAGGGGATCGACTTCTTCCCGCTGACCTGCGATTACGAGGAGCGGCTCTATGCCGCCGGCAAGATCCCCGGTGGCTTCATCCGCCGCGAAGGCCGGCCGAGCGAGATCGCGATCCTTTCCAGCCGGCTGATCGACCGGCCGGTCCGGCCTCTCTTTCCGGACGGCTTCCGCAACGAGATCCAGGTCGTCGCGACAGTGCTGAGCGTCGATCAGGAGAACGACCCGACCATCCTCGCGATCAACGGTGCCTCGGCGGCGCTGACGATCTCGGAGATCCCTTTCCAGGGCCCGATCGGCGCGGTCCGCATGGGCTACATCGACGGCCACCTGATGGTCAACCCGCCCATGCCGGACATGGAGAAGAGCGACCTCGACCTGATCGTGGCCGGCAGCAAGGACGCCATCCTGATGGTCGAGGCCGGCGCCAAGGGTGTTTCCGAGGAGGTCGTCCTCCAGGCCCTGGACCTGGCCCAGGAGCGGATCGTCCTGCTCTGCGCCCTGCAGGAGGACCTGCGCGCTGAGGTTGGCCGGGCCAAGTACGAGTTCACGGCTCCCTCTTACCCAGAAGATCTGGTGGCGGCGGTCAACGACTACCTCGCGTCCAGGCTTGACCAGTACATCTACAACCCCGACAAGTCCACCCGAGAGGACAGCACCAAAGAGCTCCGCAACGAGACCATCGCGGCGCTCTCGGAGAGGTTTCCCGAGCAGGAAGACCTGATCAAGAAGATCTTCGAGAAGAAGGTCAAGGACCGCGTCCGCCAGCGGGTGATCGAGGAGGGCGTGCGCGCCGACGGTCGCGGCCTGAAGGACATCCGGGACATCTCAGTCGAGGTCGGGGTGCTCCCTCGCACGCACGGCTCCGGTCTCTTCACGCGCGGTCAGACGCAGGCGCTCACGATCCTCACGCTGGGCTCGATCTCCGACCAGCAGAAGCTGGACGGGCTGGGCCTCGACGAGTTCAAGCGCTACATGCATCACTACAACTTCCCGCCGTTCTCGGTCGGTGAGGCGCGGCCGCTGCGGTCGCCCGGCCGCCGCGAGATCGGTCACGGGGCCCTCGCCGAGCGCGCCCTGCTCTCAGTCATTCCGAGCGTCGAGGAGTGGCCGTACACGATGCGCCTCGTCTCCGAGATCCTGAGCTCGAACGGGTCCACCTCGATGGCCTCGGTCTGCGGCTCCACCCTGGCCCTGATGGACGCCGGCGTGCCCTTGAAGGCGCCGGTCGCGGGCATCGCGATGGGCCTTGTGACCCGCGAGGGCAAGCACGCGGTCATGACCGACATCCAGGGCATCGAGGACGCCCTCGGCGACATGGACTTCAAGGTGGCCGGGACCCGCGAGGGGATCACCGCGCTCCAGATGGATATCAAGATCAAGGGCCTCTCCCACGAGATCATGGAGACCGCGCTGGCGCAGGCCCGAGAGGCGCGCCTCTTCGTGCTCGACAAGATGCTGGAGGTGATCCCCAAGCCGCGCGCCGAGATGAGCGCCTACGCGCCCCGCATCACCACCATCCACATCAACCCCGACAAGATCCGCGACATCATCGGCCCGGGAGGCAAGGTCATCCGCAAGATCGTCGAGGAGACCGGGGTCCAGATCGATGTCGAGGACGACGGTCGCGTGTACATCGCCTCCTCGGACCAGGACGGCGCCAGGCGCGCGATCGAGTGGATCAAGGGCCTCACCGACGAGGTCGAGGTGGGCAAGATCTACAAAGGAAAGGTGGTCCGGATCATGCCCTTCGGAGCTTTCGTCGAAGTCCTTCCGAACCAGGACGGGCTGGTGCACATCTCGCAGCTGACCGACCATCGCGTCGACAAGGTCGAGGACGTGATCAACGTGGGCGACGAGATCGTGGTGAAAGCTGTCGAGATCGACAAGCAGGGCCGGCTGAACCTGAGCCGGCAGGCGGCGCTCGACGAGCTCCAGGCGCGCGGCGAGCAGCCCGACGAGCACATCGACCAGGAGGCGGTCGCCGCCGCGATAGCGGCAGGGCCGCCGCCGCCCCGCGAGGCAGGCAGCTTCAGCGGTGGCGGCCGGCGCGACGGAGGCGGCGGGCGGGACCGCGAGCGCCGCAACGGCGGCGGGTTCCGCGGAGGCCGGCGCTAGACGTCAGCCGAGGAGCGCAAGGCTGAACGGATCCGGGTCGCCGTCGCCGGCTACCGCGGCAAGGTCGGCGCCGAGATGGCGCGCGCAGCCGAATCGGCCTCCGACCTCGACTACGTAGGCGGCGTGGAGGTCGGCGACGACCTGCACGCCTTCCTGGAGTCCAAGCGTCCCCACGTGCTGATCGACTTCACGCACCCCTCGGCCGCGCTGGGCAACGCGCTCCATGCCGTGAAGCACGGCGCCTCGCCTGTCGTGGGCACCACCGGCATCCCCGCCGAAGGCATCGACGAGCTGGAGAGGGCCTGCGGCGAAGCCGGCCTGGGCGGGATCGTGGCGCCCAACTTCTCGGTCGGCGCGGTGCTGATGATGCACCTGGCCGAGCTCGCGGCGCCGTTCTTCCCGGCCGTCGAAGTGATCGAGATGCATCACGCCACCAAGGCCGACGCGCCCTCCGGCACCGCGCTCGCCACGGCCCGGCGGCTGGCCGCGCGCCGCAAGTTCGAGCACAGCACGCCGGAGAGGGTCACGCTGGCCAACACGCGCGGCGGGGAGGAGGGGGCCGTCGCCGTCCACTCCGTCCGGTTGCCGGGAGTCGTCGCCGACCAGGAGGTGATCTTCGGCCTGACCGGCCAGACGCTCACGATCGCCCATCGGACGACCTCCCGCGAAGCCTTCGTGCCGGGCGTCCTGCTGGCGGTGCGGCGGGTGGTGGGGGAGCCGCGCTTCTATCGCGCCCTGGACGAGCTGCTGGGGCTGCGGGCGTAGTCAACGCCGCCGCCGGCGCCGCCGGCGCGGGGCCTGCTGCTGGGCAGCGGGCGCTCGCTGAGGTTCAGAGCGTGCCGGAGGTGGGGCCGGCCGCTCGCGGTCCTCGCGGACTTCCGGTCCCGGGTTCAAGGCAGGCTCGTCGGTCCGCAGCGTGTAGATCGTCCAGCGCCGGAAAAGCACCAGGTAGCCGATGTAGCCCGCTGCCGCCAGGAGCATCGCGATCGGGGTCAGCACTGCGATCGTGATGAGGATGTCGACGATGTTCAGCACGCAGGTCGAAATGATCGGCGTTATCGCCGCGGAGCGTCGTGGGAGCGGCGACGCGGGAGACCTGGGTCTTTAAACTGGTGGCCGTGAACTCCTCCCGCCGCTTCAACGTCGCGGTCGTCGGGGCGACCGGGGTGGTCGGCCAGGAGATGCTGAAGGTGCTGTATCAGCGGCATTTCCCAGCGGCCCAGGTGCGCCCTCTCGCCTCTGAGCGATCGCGCGGCAAGAAGCTCGCTTACAACGGCAGCGAGCTCGAAGTCCGAGTTCTCGACCAGGAGGCCTTCGACGGCATCGACATCGCTCTCTTCAGCGCCGGGGCCGGCGTGTCCCGCGAGTTCGCCCCGATTGCGGCCGAGGCGGGCGCGCTCGTGGTCGACAACAGCAGCGCCTGGCGGCTGGCCGAGAATGTGCCGCTGGTCGTCCCCGAGGTCAACGCCGAGACGATCCGCGACAACGAGGGCATCATCGCCAACCCGAACTGCTGCGCCATCCCGCTGACGATGGTGGTCGACGCCATCCGGCGGCAGGTCGGTATCAAGCGCGTCGTGGTTGCCACCTACCAGTCCGCTTCCGGCGCGGGCAAGCGCCTGGTCGACGAGCTTCAGGAGCAGACCCGGGCGATCGCCGCCGGCCAGGAGCCCACGGCCACCGTCTACCCGCACCAGCTCGCGTACAACGTGGTGCCCGGCGGCTGGAAGCCGGCCGCCGACGGATACAACGAAGAAGAGGCCAAGATCATGGCCGAGACGAGGAAGATCCTCGGGCAGCCGGACCTCAAGATCGCGGTCACCTGCGTCCGGGTGCCGGTCCCGGTCTCGCATGGGGAGGCGGTCTTCCTCGAGACGGACCGTGGGATGACGCCGGATAAGGCGCGCGAGGTCCTGGCCGGCGCCGCCGGCATCGCGGTCCAGGACGACTACGCGAATCAGGTTTACCCGACCCCGGCCGCCGCGGTTGGTCGCGACGAGGTGTTCGTCGGCCGCATCCGCCGGGACGCCTCGGTCGAGCACGGTCTCGCGCTCTGGCTGGTGTCCGACAACCTGCGCAAGGGCGCGGCGCTGAACGCGGTCCAGGTCGCCGAGCGGGCGATCGAGATGGGGGTGATCTAGAAGAAATGGCTGCAGACATCGGACGCTTGCTGACGGCGATGATCACGCCGTTCAAGGCCGACGGCGCGATCGACTACGAGGCCGCCCAGCGCCTGGCCAAGCTGCTCACCACGAGCGGATCGGACGGCGTGGTCGTCTTCGGAACGACCGGCGAGGCCCCGGCTTTGACCGACGAGGAGAAGGTCGAGCTCTGCCGCGCCGTCAGGCAGGCGATTCCCGACAAGACCGTCATCGCCGGCGCCGGGTCCAACAGCACCCAGCACTCGGTCCACCTCACCGAAGCGTCGATCAAGGCCGGCGCGGACGGCATCCTGGCGGTTGTTCCCTACTACAACAAGCCGCCTCAGGAAGGCATGTACCGGCACTTCAAGGCGATCGCCGAAGCGGCCGGCGGCAAGCCCGTGATCATGTACAACATCCAGGGCCGCACCGGCGTGAACATGACCGCCGCCACCACCATCAGATGCGCGGAGATCCCGGGGATCGTGGGTGTCAAGGAGGCCAGCGGAGACATGGACCAGATGGGCCTCGTCTGCGCCGGCAAACCAGCCGGGTTCCGGGTCTGGTCGGGTGACGACAGCTTCACGCTGCCGCTGCTGGCGGTGGGCGGCTACGGGGTCATCTGCGTCGTGTCGCATATCGCCGGGCCGGCGATGAAGGCGATGATCGAGGCGTTTCTGAAGGGCGACCACGAGGGGGCGGCCAAGATCCACCAGAGCCTGCTGCCGGTCATCAAAGCCCTGATGACGACCGCCAGCAACCCCATCCCCATCAAGACGGCGATCAACCGGTTGGGCTTCCCGGCCGGGCCCTTCCGGCTGCCTCTGGCACCCCTGGCGGACGGCGACGCGGATCGCCTGATGGGAGTCATCAAGGGCGCCGGAGAGCTCATCAGCTTCTCGCCGGTCGGTGTCGCTTAGTCAAACGCCGGAGGCCCTCCAGGTCCTGCACCGGGAGGTGCTCTCCTGCCAGAAGTGCGGCCTCCACGCGACCCGCACCAACGCGGTCCCGGGAACTGGGCCCTGTCCCGCCGACGTGATGATCGTGGGCGAGGCGCCCGGGTTCAACGAGGACATGCAGGGCAAGCCGTTCGTGGGTGCGGCGGGCAAGCTGCTCGACACCCTCCTGGCCGGCATCGGGCTCCGCCGGGAGGACGTCTACGTCACCAACGTCCTGAAATGCCGGCCGCCCCAAAACCGCGATCCGATGCCCAACGAGGCGGAGACTTGCGCACCGTACCTGGAGCGGCAGCTGCGACTGATCCAGCCGAAGGTCGTCCTCATCCTCGGCCGCCACGCCCTGGAGCGGCTGCTGCCCGGCCACGGTCCGATCAGCCGCGTCCACGGGCGGATGGTCGAGAAGGGAGGCGTGAAGTACGTGGCGCTCTTCCACCCGGCGGCCGCCCTCCACAACGCGAGTCTCGTCGACGACCTCCAGCGCGATTTCGACGGGGTCAAGCGCTACCTCGACGAGGTGCTCGCGCCGCAGCCTGCTCCGGAGCCGGAGCCCGAGCCGGAGATCGACCCGGAGCAGCTGACGCTGCTTTGAGTTGAAGGCACTCCGCTACATCCCCCTCGGCGGTCTGGGGGAGGTCGGCCGCAACATCTGGGCCCTGGAGTGGGAGTCGCAGCTGCTGGTGGTCGACGCCGGGCTGATGTTCCCGCAGGAGGAGATGCACGGAGTCGACCTCGTGATCCCGGACATCGCCTATCTGCTCGAACCAGGCAAGAAGGTGCTCGGCATCGTGCTCACCCACGGTCATGAGGACCACATCGGTGCCCTGCCGTACGTGCTCAAGCGCCTGAACGTCCCGGTCTACGGCACCCGCCTGACGCTGGGCCTGGTCAAGCCCAAACTCAAGGAGCACCGGATCCTGCGGGAGGCGAACCTGCGCGAGGTCCGGCTGGGCGACCGCGTCCAGCTCGGGCCCTTCAGCGTCGAGTTCATCCGCGTCTACCACAGCATCCCCGACGCCACCGCCCTGGCGATCAAGACCCCCGTCGGGAGGGTCATCTACACCGGCGACTTCAAGCTTGACGACGACCCGCCCATGGGCGCGCCCACCGACCTCAACCGCTTCCGCCAGCTTGGCCGGGAGGGCGTCCTGCTGCTGCTTAGCGATTCCACAAACGCTGAGCGCGCGGGTCACAGTGGCTCAGAACGCGATCTCGTCGGCTCCTTCGAGCGGATCTTCCGGGAGGCGCCCGGCCGGATCGTGGCGGCCACCTTCGCCTCCAACATCCAGCGCATCCAGCGCTTCCTGGACCTGGCCGTAGAGTTCGAAAGGCGCGTGGCGGTGGCCGGCCGCAGCCTCCAGCAGAATGTGAAAACGGCCCAGGAGCTCGGCCATCTGAAAGTCAAGCCGGGGCTCCTCGTCAAGCTCGAGAAGGTGGAGGAGGTGCCGCCCTCCAAGCTGCTCATCCTGACCGCGGGCAGCCAGGGCGAGCCGCTTTCGGCTCTGTCGCGTTTCGCGGGCCAGCGCCACCCGTTCGTCAACGTCCGGAAGGGCGACCGGGTGCTCATCTCGGCGACGCCCATCCCGGGCAACGAGCGGCTCGTGCACCAGATCATCAACAACCTCTACAAGCACGGCGCCGAGGTGTACTACTCCCAGGTCGACCAGGTCCACGTTTCCGGCCACGCTTATCAGGACGAGCTCCGCACGGTCCTGGAGGCCGTGCAACCGAAGTACTTCATCCCGGTTCACGGCGAGTACCGACAGCTCATCCATCACGCTCGGATCGCGACCGCAGTGGGCATGTCCGAGGACCGGGTGCTGATCGTGGAGGACGGTGAGGTGGTCGAGCTGACCGCCGATTCGATTCAGCGCGACGGCACCGTGCCGGCGGGCAACGTGTTCGTAGACGGGCTCGGGATCGGCGACGTGGAGGACGTGGTGCTGCGCGACCGCGGCCGGCTCGCCCAGGACGGCATGGTGATCGTCACGCTGGCGGTCGACCGCAGCGGGGAGCTGCGGAGCGGGCCGGAGCTCATCTCACGCGGTTTCGCCGAACCTGGCGTGAGCGGCGAGGTCCTGGAGGAGGCACGGCAGGCCGTCCTGCGGGACCTCCAGAAGTCCAGCGGTGAGCCGGAGACGGCGCTCATCAAGGAAACCGTGCATGACGCGGTCGCGGCGGTGATCCGGCGGCGGACCAAGCGGCACCCGATGGTGATCCCAGTGGTGACGGAGCTATGAAGCTGCCGCCAGCCGCGCTCACCGCGCCGAGCCTCTGCCCCCGCTGCGACGCGCCAGCCATGTACCTGGATCGCTGCGGGAGCTGCGAGCTGCCGCTCCGCCAGTGCGCCGCCTGCCTTGGAGTGGCCGGCCCCTTCGATCGCTTCTGCGGCTTCTGCGGGCACGATCTCTCCACCGGGGAGACACGGTCCGGCGCCTGGCGGCTCTGGCTCCTCGTGGCGATGATCCCGCTGCTGGCCGGCATCGGGTTCGGGATCTCGCCGCTGAGCCAGCCCCTGGCGACGAAAGTGGCCGCGGTGATCTTCCGGCCGGCGCCCCAGCCGACCCCGACCGCGACGCCGGGCAAGAGCTGGCGCAGCAAGAACTTGAAGGTCCAGTACACGCTCCCCACCGACTGGTCGGGCTTCGACTACTCGCTTGACAAGTCGAAACCCCAGAAGCTGGTCGTCGTCGCGCGCATGCAGTCCGAGGCAACCCCGGTCGCGCAGGCCTCGGGCGATTTGCTGGGCGCCAAGCCCAGCAGCGCCGTCATGACGCTCGGCCCGACGACCGCCACCGACACCGAGCCGGGCATCCTGCTCGCCTTCCAGCTCGGGCAGCTGCTCGCCCAGCCCCCGGCCGGCACCAAGGTCGAGATCACGAGGCAGGTGCAGAGCGTCGTCCTCGACGGCCACCCGGCGGCCGAGGCGGTGGTCAAGATCACCCGCCCGGAAGGCGTTTGGTACCTCGAGCGGGCGTACATCTCGGGTCCCGGCTCGCCGCCTCTCTTCGAGATCCAGGCCCTGGTCCCGCAGGCGGACTGGGAGTCAGGGGATTCGGCACGGGCCGAGTCGGTCATCCAGTCGATCAGCTTGACTTAGCCCTCTAATCCTGGCGGGTGAGGCCGGCGCCGCACTCCACGCAGAAGCTATGCCTGGTCAGGTTGTGGTACCCGCACTGCGGACAGACGAGCCGCCGGGGCGGATTGGCCGTGATCCAGCGATCGTGCTCCCGGCGATGCCACTGGCCGTCCTCCGGGCCCAGGATCCATTCCCGACCTTCCCCGTCCTTGACCGATAGGGCGCGCACCGCGGACCGGAAGGCGCGGTGATCGAGCCGCCCAGACTTCCGGGCGGCGACGAGCTCGAGGTAGCGAAGCTCGGCGTCGGCGAAGGGTTCGACGGCCACCGGGAAAGGGTAGCGACGTCGCTCGTCGGCCCTATAATCGGCGCGACCCTTCCGCCACCGAGGGTTCCCCAGCATGCGTCGCAGCACATCTAGAGGTACACGCCGGACGAGCTCTCGCTCGTATTCCCGGCGAAGAGGACCCAAGCGCCCGCTCCTGACGCCCCAGCAAGCCCGCGAGGCTTCGGGCGTGCTCATCATCGGGGGCGGGCTGCTGCTCGTCATCGCCTTCGCTCCGGAGCTCTGGAGCGCCTTCGGCTGGGGCTGGCCGCTGGTGCTCGCGATCGCCCTGGGCGTCGGCCTTTACCTGATCTGGCCCGAGGCGCCGGTGCTGCGGCTGATCGACGCGCTGAGCCTGGTCGTGACCGGAGCCGCGACGCTCGGCCTGCTCGCGCTGACCCACATCGGAGGCGGGGTGGCGGGCGCCGATCTCGCCCGCTACCTGGCCGCGCACGTCGGCGTCTGGGGAGCTGGCGTGGTGATGGCCACAGCGCTGGTCTTGAGCCTCATCGTCGTTTTCCACTTCAGTCCCGCCGCCACGCTGGCGGGGGTCGCCGCGGCGCTGCAGGCCACCCACGCCGAGCGCGAGCGCTTGAACCGGCTGGTCATGAGATCGGGCGCGCAGGGGGCGAAGGCACCCATGGCGCCCAAGGCGGCTCCGCAGGCGGTCAGGCCCGAGCCGGACGCAGCGCCCGAACCGGATGTGCCGCGCGCCTTTTTGAACCTCGACGAGACGGTTGAGGAGCCGGAGCCGGCCCCCCGGGCGGCGCTCTCTCCCTACGCCGAGCGCCCGGCCATGCGCGTCGTCGCCGAGCCCCAGGACGATGCACCAGAGATCGACTGGAAGCTGCCGAGCGTCGCACTCCTGGACTCGATCACAGCGCGCAAGGAGAAGATGCAGGAGGAGATCAAGCACAACGTCAAGGTCATCGAGCACACGCTCGGCACCTTCGGCGTCCAGGCGCGCGTCGTGGGCGTCAACCCAGGGCCCGCCGTAACTCAATACGAGGTCCAGCCCGCCGAAGGCGTGCCGGTCCGGCGGATAGTCACGCTCCACAACGACCTCGCCCTGGCGTTGGCCGCGTCGCCGCTGCGGATTGAGGCGCCCATCCCAGGCAAGTCGGCGGTCGGCATCGAGGTTCCCAACAAGTCGGCCAGCCTGGTCTCGCTGCGCGAGGTGATCCAGGGTCCGAACTTCCAGGCGACCGGCTTTCACCTGCCTCTCGCGCTTGGCAATGACGTCTCCGGCGCCCCCATCGCCGGCGACCTGACGCGAATGCCGCACCTGCTCATCGCGGGCGCCACCGGGCAGGGGAAGAGCGTCTGCATCAACGCGCTCATCTCCAGTCTGCTGTTCACGAGCACGCCCGACCGTCTGCGCCTCATGCTCATCGACCCGAAGCGCGTCGAGATGTCCGGCTACAACGGCCTCCCTCACCTGATGGTGCCGGTGATGGTCGAGACTCACCAGGCCGCCGCCGCCCTGCGCTGGGCGGTGGCCGAGATGGACCGCCGCTACAAGCTGCTCTCGGCCGCCGGGGTGCGGAACATCCAGGGCTACAACGAGAAGGCGATGGCCCAGAGCGCCAAGCCCATGGCCTACATCGTCATCGTCGTCGACGAGCTGGCCGACCTGATGATGGTCGCCGCAGGTGAGATGGAGGAGCTGATCTGCCGCATCGCGCAGCTGGCCCGGGCGGTGGGCATCCATCTGATCGTGGCCACCCAGCGCCCGTCGACCGACATCATCACGGGGCTGATCAAGGCGAACATCCCTTCGCGGATCGCCTTCGCGGTGGGGTCGCAGGTGGACAGCCGCGTGATCCTCGACCAGGGCGGCGCCGAGAAGCTGCTCGGCCGCGGCGACATGCTCTACATGCCGGTCGACGCCGGCAAGGCGACCCGCCTCCAGGGCGCTTTCGTTAGCGACAAGGAGGTCGACGCCATCGTCGGCTGGTGGAAAGGGCAGGGCGAGCCGCGGTTCATGGAGGAGGTCCTGGGCGACGCCCAGACCGCCGACTACGGGGACGTCGAACCAGGCGGTCGCAAGCTCGATCCCCTTTTCGCCCGCGCGGCGCGCGCGGTCGCGGCAGAGGGCGGTGCGTCCGTGTCGCTGGTCCAGCGCAAGTTCAACGTCGGCTACTCGCGGGCCGGCCGAATCGTCGACCAGCTCGCCGAGCACCGGGTGATCGGCGGCTACCAGGGCAGCAAGTCGCGCGAGGTCCTGATGAACCTGCCTGACGTCGACGACCTGCTCGAGCGCCTGGGCATCGAATGAGCCCAGGCGAGCGGCTGAGCACAGCTCGCACCGCTCGGCAGCTCTCGATTGCTCAAGCCGCCGCCGCCACCCGGATCCGGCAGCGGCACCTGGAGGCGCTCGAATCCGAGCGCTGGGACGACCTCCCCGCGCCGGCTTACATCCGGGGCTACCTGCGAACCTATGCGGCCTACCTTGACCTGGACGCCGCCGAGCTGCTGGAGGCGTATGAGCAGGCTGCCGGCCGTGGCTCCCGGGGCCTGGCCATCCGGCCCTTCAGCTCCCTGGCCGGCGCGCCGGGGCTGGTCGTCACCGCACCCGCAGCCGGCGCGATCGGGCTCGGGCTTCTCGTCCTCGCCTTCACGGGCTACGTCTACCACGAGGTCGACAGCCTGCGAACGCCACCCGCCACGCCCGCCCCGGCCGCGACCACGGTCCCATCGCCCTCCGCTGCGCCCTCTCCGACGCCGATCCCTTCGCCGACGCCCGTCTGGGAGGGAGTTCCCCCCTTGAGCCGTCGCTCCGGGCGGCCGTTCGCGACGGACCCCCCCAACCGCGTGAAGCTGGTGCTGAGAGCGACGGGCACGGTCTGGATCGACGTGCAGGTCGACGGCAAGCCTGAGTGGGGCGATTCGGGCAAGGTTCTGCAGCCGGGCGACACCGTCTCCTTCGACGGGATCAAGTTCAAGGTCACGAGCGGGAGGGCGGCCAACACGCTGGTCACCGTCAACGGGCGCGACCTCGGCGCGCTGGGCGACGGGGTGGTAACCCGCGAGTTCACCGCCCAGACTTAGCCTCGAATCTTGAACCTCCCGAACCTGCTGACCCTGAGCCGGCTGGCGGCCATCCCCGTCCTGATGGCCCTCCTCCTGGTGCACTTTGCGAACCACGACCAGATCGCCGCGGCCGTCTTCCTGCTCTTCTCGCTGACGGACACCCTGGACGGTCAGCTCGCCCGCCGGCGGGGCGACGTGACCGAGCTCGGCAAGTTCCTCGACCCCCTGGCGGACAAGCTCTTCATCCTCTCCGTGCTGGCCGTCCTGGTGCAGGAGAGCCTGCTGCCGGCGTGGGTGGCGATCGTCATCCTCGGTCGGGAGCTGTTGATTACGATCCTCCGCTCGGTGGGGCTCGGCCAGGGCCGCGTGATCGCAGCCAGCGGCCTCGGCAAGACCAAGACGGTGAGCCAGATGGCGGCCGTCCTGCTGGTGATCCTGGCCCGTCCCTACCCGGTCCTGCATCCGCTGGCGACCCTGGCGGTGGCGCTGACCGTGGTGGTAACCGTTTACAGCGGGCTCGATTACCTGTGGCGGTTCCGGTTCGTCCTCTCCGGGAGACCACCCCGTCCGGCGCTGGAGCCGCTGCCGATAGGCGGCGGCAGGTCGGACGGCCACGTCGCCCGCCGGCTGGGCGAGCGGCTGCTGGAGGCCAACTTGAAGCTGGCGGTCGCCGAGTCGTGCACCGGCGGCATGCTCGCCGCCGCCCTGACCGAGATGTCGGGCAGCTCGCGCTACTTCGAGGGTGGCGTGGTCCCCTACTCGAACGAGCTGAAGGAGAGGCTGCTCGGCGTGACGGCCGAGCTCCTCCGGACGCGCGGAGCGGTGAGCGCCGAGGTCGCCGCCGCCATGGCCGAGGGGGCCCGGACGCGCCTGGGGGCGGACCTCGCCATCTCGGTGACGGGCATCGCCGGACCCGATGCGGACGGCTCCGACAAACCCGTGGGTCTGACGTTCATAGGCGTGGCCGCGCAGGGCCTGCTCACGGTCAAGCAGTTCAATTGGAAAGGCAACCGGGCGGAGAACCGTCGCCAGAGCGTCGACGCCGCCCTCCAGCTCGGGCTGGATGCGATCGACCAGGTGAAGAAGACTTGACTCCACGAACAATTGTTCGTATGGTTGGCCGACTCTGCTTTACAGACCCGCTTGATCTTGCACCCGCACCGGTACAAGACTTGCTGCACTTAAATTCTTGGAGAGGATGACGAAGTTGGACAACAAAGAAAAAGCGCTCAGCACCGCGGTCGCGCAGATCAAGAAGGAGCACGGAGAAGGCGCGATCATGTTTCTCGGAGAGGCGGCGAAGCAGCGTGAGGTCCTGGTCATACCGACCGGAGCCCTTCCGCTCGACTTGGCGCTCGGAGTGGGGGGGATCCCGCGAGGCAGGGTCGTGGAGATCTACGGCCCCGAGTCGGCGGGCAAGACCACGCTTGCGCTGCACGTGATCGCCGAGGCGCAAAAGCTCGGTGGGGTGGCGGCTTTCGTCGACGCCGAGCACGCCCTCGATCCCATCTACGCGGCCCGCATCGGGGTCAAGATCGACGAGCTCCTGATCAGCCAGCCCGACACTGGAGAGCAGGCGCTCGAGATCGTCGAGGTGCTGGTCCGGAGCAACGCCGTCGACGTGGTCGTCATCGACTCGGTCGCGGCCCTGGTCCCCAAGGCCGAGATCGAGGGTGACATGGGCGACTCGCACATGGGACTCCAGGCTCGCCTGATGTCGCAGGCAATGCGCAAGCTGACCGCCTTCATCTCCAAGTCCAACTGCTCAGTGATCTTCCTGAACCAGCTCCGTGAGAAGGTCGGGATCATGTTCGGCAACCCGGAGACGCAGCCGGGCGGCCGGGCGCTCAAGTTCTACTCATCCATCCGCCTGGACATCCGCAAGGTCGAGGTGATCAAGTCCGGGCTCGACTCGATCGGCGCGCGCGTCAAGGTGAAGGTCGTCAAGAACAAGGTCGCGCCGCCGTTCCGCTCGGCCGAGTTCGACATCCTGGCCGACGGCATCTCCCGCGAGGGCGCCATCATCGACGCTGCGATCGAGCACGGGATCGTCGACAAGAGCGGCTCCTGGCTGTCCTACGGCGACGCCCGGCTGGGCCAAGGCCGCGAGGGCGTGCGCAACTACCTGCGCGAGAACCCGTCGCTGGCGGCCGAAATCGAAGGCAAGGTGCGGGCCAAGGTGGCCGATGCGGCCGCCCCGCTCGCGAGCGGATCCAATGGAGCCCGGCCTGCCGCGGCCCCGAGCGACCAGGAGACAGAAGGAGCCCCGGTCGAGCTCTGACCCGGGTCCCGGCGCCTACGACGTCGGGATGCGACTCCTGGCGGTGAGGCCGCATTCGACGGCCGAGCTGCGCCGCAAGCTGGCGCGGCGGGGCTTCGCAGCGGACGACGTTCAGGCCACACTGACGCGACTTCTCGAACGCGGCTACCTGGACGACGCCGCTTACTCCCGGGCCCTGGTCAGGCGACGGGCGGAGAGCCGGGGCGCCCGCGCGATCGGAGCCGAGCTCTTCGCGAAGGGCATCGGCCGGGAGGTCGCCGGCGCGGCCCTGGCTGGTCTCGACCGCCTAGTGGAGCTGGAGGCGGCCGAACGCCTCGTCCGCCGGCTTGGTCGCGGACTCGCCGGAAATGAGCTCCTGCAGTCGGTCGGCCCGAAGCTGCTGCGCCGAGGCTTTGCGCCTCACCTCGTTCGGGAGGCCTGCCGCAGGGCCGACCGGCCGGGGTAGTCGGCGTTAAGTGGACGGTAGCGGCGGAAAGACGGGCGTCCGACCTCCCAGGCCGCCGGGCGCCCCATCGGCCGCTGATGCCTTTGTCGAGGGGCCCGGCGCGCGTCGTCACGCATCTCTGGATGCGCTGCCTAGCGCGCCACCCCATCCTCGGCACCGACGGCCTGGACGGCCGGCCTTCGGCCCCTTGGGCCGCTACGCCTTCCGCCGCAACCGTCCACTAGAATTCGAGAGTCCGTTTCAGCTCCGCTGAGCGGTCTTCAAGTGTCCTGACCCCGCGCCGGGCCCACGCCCTGCGCCGGTTGAGCACCTTCACAACCGAATACGAGGTGACAGCGAACTATGACCAACATCGTTCTGGTCACGGCCGTCGTCGTGCTCGCGCTGATCGCGCTTGGGCTCGGCGCCGGTCTGATCTTCCTACTCACGCGACCGCGCATCACCGCGCCGCCCATCGATGCGGAGGAGCTGCGCAGGCAGGTCCACTCCGAGATCGAAGCCTCCATGAAGGACCGGCTGCTGGAAGCCAAGGAGGAGGCGGTCCGAATCCGGACCGAGGGGGACCGGGAAGCGCGCGAAACCAAGGCGCAGGCCCAGCAAGTCGAGCGCCGCCTCCTGCAGAAAGAGGAGAACCTCGACCGCCGCTCCGAGGAGCTGAACCGGCGCGAGCAGTCGCTCAGCGACAAGGAGAAGCACCTGGATGAGCTGCGTGAGCAGCTCGAGATGGCCGGGAAACAGCGTCTCGCCGAACTGGAGCGGGTCGCCAACATGACCCGCCAGGAAGCGCAAGGCGTCCTCATGAGCGAGCTCGAGCAGGAGCTTCGCAACGAGATCGCCCGCAAGGTCCGGGAGGCCGACCTGGCCGCCCGCGACGAAAGCGAGAAGCGGGCGCGCAAGATCGTAACCGAGGTAATCCAGCGGGTGGCCGCCGACCAGACGGCGGAAACTTCCGTTTCCGTCCTGCCGCTGCCGTCAGAGGATATGAAGGGCAGGATCATCGGGCGGGAGGGTCGGAACATCCGAGCGCTCCAGCAAGCGACCGGGATCGACATCATCGTCGACGACACCCCCGAGGCCGTGATCATCAGCGGCTTCGACCCGGTCCGGCGGGAAGTCGCCCGCGCCACCTTGAACAAGCTCATCGTCGACGGCCGGATCCATCCGGCCCGCATCGAAGAAACCGTCGTCAAGGCTCGCCAGGAAGTCCAGCAGCGGATCAAAGAGGAGGGCGAAGCAGCCGTCCTCGAGGTCGGTCTGCAGGGGCTGCACCCCGAGGTGGTCCGCCACCTGGGGATCCTCCGCTTCCGGACCAGCTACGGGCAGCAGGTCCTGAGCCATTCAAAGGAGGTCGCCCACCTCGCCGCCATGATGGCGAGCGAGATCGGGGCCGACGTTCGCATCTCGAAGATGTCTGGACTGCTCCACGACATCGGTAAAGCGATCGACCATGAGGTCGAGGGATCACACGCCGTGATCGGCGCCGACCTCCTCCAGCGCCACGGCGTGCCCGCGCCGGTGGTGCACGCGGTGCGGGCCCACCACTACGACGAGGAGCCGCACACGCTCGAGGCTCTCCTCCTGATCGCGGCGGACGCCATCTCGGCGGCACGGCCGGGAGCCCGCCGGGAAACCCTCGAGGCCTACATCAAGCGCCTCGAGAAGCTCGAGGAGATCGCCAACTCGTTCGAAGGCGTCGAGCAGAGCTACGCGATCCAGGCCGGACGCGAGGTCCGGATCCTGGTCAAGCCGGACTCGATCGACGACACTCAGGCTCAGCTCATGGCTCGCGACATCGCGAACCGCATCGAGCGCGAGCTCAGCTACCCGGGCCAGATCCGGGTCACTGTCGTCCGCGAAACGCGCGCTATCGAGTACGCAAAGTGAAAATGCCTGGGGGTACCCCGATGGTTCCCTCAGGGAACCCCTTCCGCTCGGCACGCCATAAGGCATCGATTAGTACAACTCAATCGGCCGGGATAAACCCGGCCTACGCACGACGTCTCAAGTAAGGAAAAGGGGATCCCGCTCGCGGGGTCCCCTTTGTTTTTGATCACTAGACTGAGCGGCTGTGCCGGACCCCTTCAAGCTCTTGTTCGTCGCCGACGTCGTCGGCAAGCCGGGCCGTGAGGCACTCACCGCGATCCTCCCCGAGCTGAAGCGGGAGTTCCGGCCGAGTCTCGTGATCGTCAACGGTGAGAACTCTGCCGGCGGCTTCGGGCTCACCGCCGCCACCATCCAAGAGATGAAGTCGGCGGGCGCCGAAGTCATCACGACCGGCAACCACGTCTTCGACCAGCGGGACTTCGTTCCGGTCCTGCCGGAGCAGGACCGCGTGCTCAGGCCGGCCAACTACCCGCCCGGCGCGCCTGGCGTCGGCCACTGCCTCGTCGATGCCGACGGCGAGAAGGTGCTCGTTCTGAACCTCATGGGCCGGCTCTTCATGACCGACACCGACGACCCTTTCCGAGCCGCCGACGCGATCCTGGCCGGCGCACCGGAGCACAAGATCTCGATCTGCGACATGCATGGCGAGGCGACTTCCGAGAAGATCGCGATGGGCTGGTATCTGGACGGCCGGGTGAGCGCCGTCGTGGGCACGCACACTCACGTGGCGACCGCCGACAGTCGCATCCTGCCTGGCGGTACCGCCTATGTCAGCGACGTCGGCATGGTGGGTCCCCGCGACAGCGTTATCGGCATGGAGGTGAAGGGAGTTCTACGCCGGTTTCTGACCGGCGTCCCCCAGCGCTGGAAGGTCGCAGATGGACCCGTGACATTCAATTCGGTATTGATTACGATTGACAGGCTCACGGGCCGGGCCTTAACGATCCAGCGCATCGATCGAGAACACAAGTGACGTGGGGGTTTCAGCAATGACCGGGGAGGGGCGCGCGCCAGTGGAGATCCTGAAGGTCTCCGCGACGTCGAAGCCTGTCGCGGTGGCTGGCGCGATCGCGGGCGTCATCCGCAGCGCGTCCCGGGTTGAAGTCCAGGCCATCGGCGCCGGCGCTATCAACCAGGCCGTGAAGGCCATCGCCATCAGCCGAGGCTACGTGGCTCCCGGCGGACTCGACATCGTCTGCATCCCCTCGTTCATCGACATTTCGATCGATGGCGAGGAGAGGACGGGCATCCGCCTCCTGGTCGAGGTCCGCTGAAGAACAGAGACAGCGCGGCCCGCACCTTCCACGTCTGGACGATCGGCTGCCAGATGAACGCGGCCGACTCTGAGAACCTCGCCCGCCGGCTCCTGGCGGCCGGGTTCCAGGAGGCCCCGCTGGAGCGGGCCGACGTGGCGGTGCTGAACACCTGCTGCGTGCGCCAGGCCTCGGAAGACAAGGTCTACTCCAAGCTGCACGAGCTCCGGCCCTGGAAGACAGGCGACCGTCTGATTGCGCTGACCGGCTGCCTCGGAGTCAAGGAGGGTCAAGGGCTCCAGGCACGCTTCCCGCAGCTCGACGCCGTTCTCCCGATCGGCGACTACGACGGCTTCATCGCCGACCTCGAGGCACGGTACGACTACTCGCTGGGCGAGCCGCTGCCGGCCGCCGGCCGCACCGGCGTCAGCCACTACGTGAGCGTGATCCACGGCTGCAACCACAACTGCACTTTCTGCATCGTGCCGCGGGTCCGCGGACGGGAGCGTTCCGTGCCGATCGCCGACGTCGTGAGCGAGTGCGTCGAAGCGGTCGCCGACGGGGCCCGGGAGGTCGTTCTGCTGGGCCAGAACGTCGACGCCTACCGGGATCCCGGCGGACGCGGCGGGCTGGCTGCCCTGATGGGCCAGGTAGAGGCAATACCCGGACTCCGGCGGGCCCGGTTCTTGACCTCGCATCCGCGCGACCTCGAGCCCGAGCTGCTGGAGGTGATGGCGGCCAGCGATGTGATCTGTCGCGAGCTGCAGCTGCCGATCCAGTCGGGCGACGACCGGTTGCTGAAGCGGATGGCGCGCGGTTACCTGACTCGCGACTACCTCTCCATCATCGAGCGCGCCCGGGCCCGGATGCCCGACCTCGGCCTTGCCACCGACGTGATCGTGGGCTTCCCTGGTGAGACCGAAGAGATGTACCTGAACACTCGGCGCCTCGTCGAGCAAGTCGAGTTCGACGTCGTCCACATCGCGATGTACTCGCCAAGGCCCGGCACCTACTCCGGAGACAGGCTGGCCGACGACGTCCCCGCGGATGAGAAGCGGCGCCGCATCAACGATCTGCTGGTGGTGCAGAAGGGCATCGCCGCCGGCAAGACCGCTGGCTGGGTGGGGAAGAGGGTGGAGGTGCTGATCGAAGGGTTCGACGAGCTGGGCCGGGCTTACGGGCGCAGCCGACAGGGCAAGCGGGTAACGGTGAAACGTGCCCGCTGCCAACCGGGCGACATGGTCCAGGTGCTGGTCGAGGACGCGGCTCCGGGCCACCTCTCCGGACCCCTGGCCGCTTGACAACCGCATGACCGACTCCCCGGTCATGCGCCAGTGGCAGGACGCCAAGAGCCACTACCCCGACGCCATCGTGCTCTTCCGGCTGGGCGACTTCTACGAGGTCTTCTTCGATGACGCAGTCGACGCGGCGCCCATCATGGGCGTGCAGCTGACGTCGCGGCCGCTGGGCAAAGCGGGCCGCCATCCGATGTGCGGAGTTCCCTACCACGCGTGGCAGAGCTATGCAGGCAAGCTGCTTCGAGCCGGGCGCAAGGTCGTGATCTGCGACCAGGTGGAAGCCGCGACCGGCAAGGGAATCGTCAAGCGCGAGGTCACGCGCGTGCTGACACCGGGCACGGTTGTCGAGGAGGCTTACCTGGAGCCCAAGACGGCCAACTTCCTGGTCGCGGCCTGGACGAAGGGCGCCGAGAGCGGCCTGGCCGCCGCCGACATCTCGACCGGCGAGATGCTGCTCTGCCAGGTGCCGGCCGACCGCCTGGACGCCGAACTGAGCCGCCTGCAGCCGGCTGAGCTGCTCCAACCGCCTGCTGTCGAGGCCTACAAGTTCGACCCTGACCGCGGCCGGCAGCGGCTTCGACAGGTCCTCGGAATCACGTTCGAGGACTCGGTGGGCGCGGGTTCGGCGCCACTCGCCGTCGGCGCCGCCGGCGTCCTCCTCGACTACCTCCAGGCAAACCAGGTCAAGGTCGGCCCGGGCGTGTTCCGGGTCCACACATACTCGCCCGAAGCGGCGATGCAGCTCGACGCGCCCACGGTTCGCAACCTGGAGCTGGACGCGCTGACCAGGCTCGTCGACCGCACCGCGACTCCGATCGGGGCGCGCCGCCTGCGAGCCTGGCTCAAGGCCCCGCTCAGGGACGTCGAGGCGATCCAGCTCCGCCTGGGGGCCGTCGACGAGCTGGTTCGCGTACCGGTTCTGGAGGTCCGGCTCCGACAAGCGTTGAGCGCGGTGGGCGACCTCGAACGGCTCACCTCCCGCGCCGTTCAGGGCCACGCCGCGCCGCGCGAGCTGGTGGCCCTGCGGCGCTCGCTGGAAGCCCTGCCGCCGGTCCAGGGCGCCCTGGCCGGCGTCGAGTCGCTGGCCTTGAAGGACGTCGCCATGAGGCTTGACCCCCAGCCCGAGCTGGCCCGCCTGCTGGCAGAGGCGCTGGTCGACGACCCGCCGGCCAGCTTGCGTGAAGCGGGCGCCATCCGGCCCGGCTGCGACGGCCAGCTGGACTCGATCTGGGAAGCCTCGCGCTCCGCGCGCGAGTGGATCGCCGGCCTGGAGACGGCGGAGCGGCAGCGAACGGGGATCAAGACGCTCAAGGTCGGCTACAACCGGGTCTTCGGCTACTACATCGAGGTCTCCGCCGGGGCTGCGGCGCAGGTTCCGGAGGACTACGTCCGCAAGCAGACGCTGACCGGGGCCGAGCGCTACCTGACGCCGGAGCTCAAGGAGCGCGAAGCGATCGTCCTGAACGCCGAGCAGGACATGCTGGCCCGCGAGGTCGAGGTGCTGCGGGAGCTCTCGGGTCGCGTGGCCGAATCGGCGGCAGGGATCCTGGCCACCGCGCAAGCGCTTGGTGAGGGCGACGCGCTGCGCAGCCTGGCTGACGCTGCGCGGGACCTCGACTGGTGCCGTCCCGAGGTCAACGAGGGGCTGCGGTTGGCCGTGACCGGCGGCCGCCACCCTCTGGTGGAGGCAGCCCTGCCGGCCGGCACCTTCGTTCCCAACGACCTCCTGCTCGACCCCGACGGCGCCCAGGTCGTGATCTTGACCGGGCCGAACATGGCGGGAAAGTCAACCTACCTCCGCCAGGCCGCGCTGATCGTCCTGCTGGGTCAGGCCGGCAGCTTCGTGCCCGCCCGCTCCTGCTCCATCGGGCTCTGTGACCGCGTCTTTACGCGCGTGGGCGCGCACGACGATCTGGCGCGCGGCATGTCGACCTTCATGGTCGAGATGACCGAGACAGCCAGCATCCTGAACCACGCAACTCGGGCCTCGCTGGTCGTTTTCGACGAGGTGGGGAGGGGGACTTCCACGTACGACGGGATGTCGATCGCGCAGTCAGTCGTCGAGTACATCCACGAGGCTCCCAGACTCGGCTGCCGGACGCTCTTCGCGACTCACTACCACGAGCTGACGGCGCTGGCCGACCGCCTGCCCAGGGTGCGCAATGAGCGCGTCGAGGTTCTGGAAGAGGGCGAGACGGTCACGTTCCTGCACCGCGTCGTGCCGGGCGGCGCCGATCGCTCTTACGGCATCCACGTGGCCGCGCTGGCCGGCCTGCCGCCGACCGTCATCGCACGGGCTCGAGAGGTGCTGCGCGAGCTGGAACGGCAGCGGCCCCTGGAGCCGCCGGCCACCCAGCTCGGGCTCCCGCTGGAGGTCCCGCCGGACCCGCTCCTGAGTGAGCTCGAAGGTCTCCAGCTCGACCAGTTGAGCCCGCTCGAGGCGCTTCAGAAGCTCTACGAGCTGAAGGCCAGGCTCTAGTGGCCGGTGACAGCCACTCGTGACCATCCGGGCGCTTTCGGCCGCCGTGGCGGACGCGATCGCCGCCGGCGAGGTCGTCGAGCGACCGGCATCGGTCGTGAAAGAGCTGGTCGAGAACTCGCTGGACGCGGGCGCCACCCGGGTCGGCGTCGAAATCCGGGGAGCGGGGAGGACGCTGATCCGGATCGTCGACGACGGCGCCGGCATTCCGCCCGCTGAGCTGCGCCTCGCCTTCCAGCGGCACGCCACCAGCAAGCTGCAGAACCTGTCCGACCTGGAAGCAATCGGCACCCTGGGCTTTCGGGGCGAGGCGCTGGCCAGTATCGCCGCGGTCTCCGACCTGGAAGCGACGACCTCTGGACGCCGACTCCGCCTACGGGCCGGGGCGGTCCTGGAGGAAGGCGCAGCCGGGCCGGCGCCGGGCCTGGTCATCGAGGTCCGCGACCTCTTCGCCAACACTCCGGCTCGCCTCCGCTTCCTGAAGTCCGACGCGACGGAGACCGCCGCCTGCCTGGCCGCGGTCCAGCGGTATGCTCTCCTCTACCCGGCGGTTCGCTTCCGCGTCATCGTCGAGGGCCGGACCGCACTCGCCACCGACGGCCATGACCCGCTGGCGGCGGTCTACGGCGCCGCGGTCTCGCGCGAGATGCTGCCTGTCGACCACCTGAACGTCCGCGGCGCGGTCTCACCGCCCAAGCTGAGCCGCGGCAGTCGTGACGCGATGCTGCTGGCCGTGAACCGGCGGCCGATTGCGTCAAGGACGCTCGCTTTCGCGCTCGAAGAGTGCTACCGCGGCGCACTGGAGCGAGGCCGCTATCCGGTCGCGGTGCTCAACGTCGAGATCTCGCCGGACGCGGTCGACGTCAATGTGCATCCGACCAAGCGAGAGGTCAAGTTCCGTGACGAAGGCGCCGTGTTCGCCGCGCTGCAGCGAGCGGTGCGGTCGGCGATCGGCACCGGTGAAGCAACCCGGCCGCCGCTGCCCGCCGAGCCGGCACCCGCCGCCGAGCGCGCTTTGCGTCAGCTCGAGATCCACGAGCCGGCGCTGACGATCGACCATCAGGTACCGCGCCCAGCCAGCACCAGCGGGTTCCTGCGCCCGGTCGGGCAGGTCCTCGATAGCTACCTGGTGGCGGAGAGTCTCGACGGGATGGTGCTGATCGACCAGCACGCGGCGCACGAGCGAGTCCTTTTCAACCGCTTCCAAAGCTGTCTGGAGGGAGCGGCGGCGGTCAGCCAGCACCTCTTGATGGCCATGACGCTCGACGTCGAGCCGGCCCTCGCCGCCGCTGTCGCGGACCACGAGGCCGATCTCCGCTCGCTCGGCTTCGAAGTCGAGCCCTTCGGGCCGCGGGCGATCCGGATTCTGGCCGGTCCCGCGGAGACCCCGCCGGCCAGCCTGGAGGCGGCGTTCCGCGAGGTTCTGGCCGGCCTCCGAGCACGTTCGGTCGATGACGCGCTGGCCTCGCTGGCCTGTCACTCCGCCGTCCGCTTCGGCGATGCGCTCGACCTGGCTGAGCAGCGCCGCCTGCTCCAGGACGTGGAGAGCCTGAGCCCCGACGTCACCTGCCCGCACGGGCGGCCTGTGCGGCTGCTTCTGGACTGGCAGCAGCTGAAGCGGCACTTCCGCCGCAACTATTGAGCCGGCGGCGGGTCCCGACCATCCTCGGCCCGACCGCGGTCGGCAAGTCGGCGGTCGCTTTCCGGCTGGCGCAGGTTCTGGGGGGCGAGATCGTGGTCGCCGACTCGCGTCAGCTCTACCGCAGACTCGAGATCGCCACCAACAAGCCTTCGCCGGAGGAGCGCGCGGCGGTTCGCTACCACTGCCTAGATCTTGTGGACCCCGAGGATTCCTTCAACGTCTTCGAGTTCGTGCGGGCCGCCACAGACGCGCTGCATCGGAGCGAACGTCCGATCCTGGAAGGCGGCACGAATCTCTACGTCGACGCGTTGCTTGACGGCCTTAGCCTGGGCGGCGTCCCGCCCAGCCCGGAGCGGCGGCGAGAGCTGGAGCGACTGCCGGTGCAGGAACTGGCGGGGATGGTCCGGGAACTCGATCCGGAGATCGCCATCGACTTCCGCAACCCCGTTCGTCTGGTCCGGGCAATCGAGGTCCTGGAGGTGACGGGCCCGCCCTGGAGCCGGCTGCGGACCCACCGCCCGACCGCCTGGGACGGGATCCGGATCGGCCTCGACCTGCCCCGGGAGGTGCTCGACGAGCGCATCCTGGCGCGTTGCCGGCGCCAGCTCGAGCGCGGACTGGTGGAAGAAACACGGGCAGCATTGGAGGCGGGCGTGGCGCCCGGCTCACAGGCCCTGACCGGCACCGGTTACGCGGAGACAGTCGCCTATCTGCAAGGCAAGGTGAGCGAGCAGCAGCTGCCGGAGCTGATGGCCCGCAACAACCGGCGCCTGGCGCGGCGGCAGCTGACCTGGCTCAAGCGCGACTCGCGGATCCGCTGGTTCAGCGCGGTCGCCGACCCCCTGCCGGATATCCTCAGGTATCTCGATGGGTGAGACGACGATTGGCACAGCGAAGCGGATGTCGCGCATCCCGCCTTACCTCTTCGCCGAGATCGACCGCAAGGTCCGGGAGAAGAAAGCGGCCGGGATCGACGTGATCAGCCTCGGCATCGGTGACCCGGACCTGCCCACGCCGGGCCGCATCGTAAGCGTCGCCCAGGAAGCCGTGGCCGACCCGGCCAATCACAAATACCCGTCGTACCTCGGCCTCCGGGAACTGCGGGAAGCCATCGCCGACTGGTACGGCGGGCGCTTCGGCGTGCGGCTCGACCCGGACAGCGAGGTGCTTCCGACCCTGGGCTCGAAGGACGGCATCAGCCACGTCCCGTTCGCGTTCGTGGACCCGGGAGACGCGGTGCTGGCGCCCGATCCCGGGTACACGCCCTACGCGACAGGGGCGATCATGGCCGAGGGCGAGCCACACTTGCTGCCGCTCACGCCTCAGAACGGCTGGCTGCCGGACCTCGACGCCGTCCCGACCGACATCCGCCGGCGCGCCAAGCTGCTCTGGCTGAACTACCCGAACAACCCGACCGCGGCCACGGCGCCAGACACCTTCTTCGAGCAAGCGATCGCGTTCTGCCGCGAGAACGGGATCATCCTCTGTCATGACGCGCCTTACTCCGAGATTGCGTTCGAGGGTTACCGGCCGCCCAGCCTGCTCCAGTTTCCCGGCGCGATGGAGCTCGGCCTCGAGTTTCATTCCGTTTCCAAGACCTACAACATGACCGGCTGGCGCCTGGGCTGGATCTGCGGCAACGCCGACCTGGTTCGCGCGGTCGGGCAGCTGAAGACCAACCTCGACTCGGGCATCTTCCAGGCGGTGCAATGGGCGTCCGTCGAGGCGCTTCGCGGTGGCGAGCAGGACACCAAGGCGGCCAACGCCGTCTACTACCGGCGCCACCAAAAGGTGGCGGAGGTGCTGAACCGCCTCGGCTGGGACATCCGGCCGCCGCGCGCCACGTTCTACGTCTGGGCGCCCGTGCCGCCCGGCTACGACTCGATCGGCTTCGCCGCCCAGGTGCTCGACGAGGCCGCCGTGAACCTCACGCCGGGCGTCGGTTTCGGGCCACATGGAGAGGGGTACTTCAGACTCTCAGTGACCACACCCGATGCCCGTCTCGAGGAGGCGCTCGGCCGCCTGGAGAAACTCACCTTCTGACGACGGCCCCCCGTCTGATCTCGACGGAGACCCGCCCGGAGCGGGCTTACCTGATCGGCGTACTCCTGCCTGGAATGCCGCAGGCAGGCCTCGAGGGCCAGCTGAACGAGCTCCGTGACCTGACGCGCACCGCCGGCGGCGAGGTGGTCGGCTTCGACATCCAGCGCCGCCCAGAGATCGACCCTGCGCTTTACGTCGGCCGGGGCAAAGTCGACGAGCTGCGTGAGCTTCACCTCGGCGGCGAGTACGACCTCTTAATCTGCAATGAGGATCTGAGCCCGCGCCAGCAGCGCAACCTGGAGCGGGAGCTCAAGACCCGAGTGGTCGACCGGACCGAGCTGATTCTCGACATCTTCGCCCAGCAGGCCAGGACCCGCGAAGGCCGGCTGCAGGTCGAGACGGCTCAGCTCCATCACCTGCTCCCGCGCCTGATCGGCGCCTGGGACTACCACCGGCAGGGGGGCGGGATCGGCACCCGGGGCGGTCCTGGTGAGCAGCAGATCGAGGTCGAGCGCCGCCGCATTCGCCGCCGGCTGAAGGACCTCGAGAAGGAGATCGCCGATGTCCATCGCCAGCGCCAGCAGCAGCGCGCGGGACGCCACCGGTCGGAGCTGCAGACGGTGGCCATCGTCGGCTATACGAACGCCGGCAAGTCAACGTTGCTCAACGGGCTCACCAACGCCGGCGTGCGCGCCGAGAACCGCCTCTTCGCAACCCTGGACCCGACCACCCGCCGCTTACGGCTCCCTTCCGGGCGCGAGCTCCTGCTGACCGACACCGTCGGCTTCATCCAGAAGCTCCCAACCGACGTGGTGGCGGCGTTCAGGGCGACCCTCGAGGAGGTCACCTACGCTGACGTGGTGCTCCAGGTCCTTGACCTCGGCGACCCGGCCGCCGAGCAGCAGGCGGCGACTGTGGAACAGGTCCTCGGCCAGCTCGAGGCGGCCGACAAGCCGCGCGTCGTGGCTCTCAACAAGGTCGACCTGCTGGGCCCGGCAAGCCGCCGCCGAGCGATTCAGGCGATCCGTGATCGCTACCCAGCGGCGGTTCCGATCTCGGCTCGCGCGCGCACTGGGGAGTCAGACCTCCTGGCGGCCCTGGACCAGGTCAGCCGCCAGGACGTCGTGGAGGTCCACCTCCTCGTGCCCTACGGCCGGGAGCAGGTCCTCAACGACCTTCGCCAGGTGGGCGGCCTGGAGCGGACCGAGTACGTCGCCGCGGGCACGAAAGCGTGGGGCTGGGTGCCGCGACGCGCACTCCATCGGTTCGAGGGGTACTCGGTTCAGCCGCCCGCTTAGTTAAGGATCCGGATGACGGCCTTGACGTCGCCGACGAGGGAGACGTGGTCGCTGATGATGGGCTCGTAGGCCGGGTTCTCGGCCACCAGCTCAACCTTTCCGTTCACGCGGTGGAGTCGCTTGACGGTGGCCTCGTCCTGGTCGACGAGGGCCACGACGATGGTCCCGTTGGGTGCCTCCTGCCGTGGACGGACCAGCACGAGATCGCCGTCCAGGATGCCGGCGTTGATCATGGAATCGCCGCGGACTTTGACCAGGAACCAGCCCTCCTGCGCGATGTCAGGCGAGAGGAGGAGGTGGTCCTCGATGTTCTGCTCCGCGAGGATGGGTTGGCCGGCAGCTACATGGCCGAGCAGCGGCACCGCGACGGCATTGCGCCGCTTCTCATCGATCGGCTGGTCCTGGACCAGCTGGACCGTACGCGACTTGCTGGCGTCGCGGTGGATGAGGCCTTTGCGCTCGAGCTGGTTCAGGTGGTTGTGCACCGTCGAGCTGGAGGAAAGGCCGACTGCCTCGCCGATCTCGCGAACGCTCGGCGGGTAGTTGCGAACCTTGGTCACATGGCGGATGTAGTCAAGGATCTTGCCCTGGCGTTCGCTCAAATCTTCGGTCATCTGCACTCCTTTCAGAGAGGTCCCCGCTGCCGAAAATCGATGCTAGCACCTCCCGACCGGGAGTGCAAACTTTTGTTCGGGGACCGTGAATTACGACGAGGTGGGGTGGGGAATTCTCCTCGTCAGGTGTCAGGCTCGGCCTGACCGCTTCTTTTCGTGTGAAGGGTACCCCGTCAGGTCGGCGCCTGTGACACTGTTTGACAGCGAACGCTTGTTCGCTCTATCCTTTCGAACAAATGTACGCTGCGCGCGATGTGTGGTCCTACCGGCGCCTCCGGCCTCGCAGCCCGTGGCCGGGCCGGCTTGCCCGCACGGGCCTTGTGTTTGGCGCCGCGGTGGTGCTCTCGCTGGGCCTGGCCCGGGCGGTTGATGGGCAGGCGCCGGCGTCCTACGAGGCGGTCACCGTGCAGCCGGGAGACACGCTCTGGTCCATCGCCGCAGCGCGCTACCCAGGCTCGGACGTGCGTGCAAAGATCTGGGATATCGAGCAGGCGAACCACCTCCAGTCGCCGCTGATCGAGGTGGGGCAGACCCTCGAGATTCCGAGCCGCTGACCGCTGGTAGGCTCTGACCGCTGTGCGGGTTGAGCTGGTGACGCGCAAGGGCTGCCACCTCTGCGACGAAGCCCAGGCCACCCTGGAGGCCGCCGGGGTCGAGGTCGTGCCGCTCGACGTCGATGCCGATGCAGAGCTGCTCCGGCTCTACGACTTCAGGGTCCCGGTCGTCCTCCGCCACGGAAGAGTCGCCGCCGAGGGCCGGATCAGCAGAGCCGACATCCAGCGCATCCTGGGCTGAGACCGGCGTATTGGGGCGGGGAGGAGGGTCTAAGAGGACTGCACGAGCCCGGCCCCAGTTCCCCAAATCGCTATCGATAATGGCTGTTCTACGGCTCATAAGGCCTCCACGACTTCAACCACGCGTCGCTCAGCCATCAGTGCTCGGTGAGCGACGAATAGGCTGCGTTGCTTCTCGTAGACCCACTCCGGCATGAACTTGCGGCCGTAACGGTTGCGGTGAGCGGCTTTGACTTCGAGCAGCTCCAGCGCCAGGTCCAGCAACTGAAGCTTTAGAAAGACATATGGGCGCACCTGGCGGAGAAATACTCCCGCTGGCACATCCTGGAGACGCCACTGCCAAGAGCGGCGTGCCCGACCCTTCGCGACGTGTGCGAGAAGCACGTAACCGCCCCAGCGCTCCCGGAGCCACTCGAGCAGCGGCCGGTCAGTGTTAACGACGACGACGTGTGCCTGGAAGTACGGCCTGTCAGGCCGGATCTTCAAGGTGTTTTTGGCGATGTGGACGCAGCCCTCGCCATCCAGGATGCCGGCCGCGTACGCACAGTCTGTCTCTGACGGCTTCGTCGTCGGTTCCGGTGCCATCTGCCTAAGTGTATCGAACGTCTGTTCGATAAGCCAACAACCGTGGTTAAGAGACGCGCGACGCTCTACTCACCGCCGGGAGTAACCGCTCGTCGCCTAACTCTCGCCGCCAGCGCCCCGACCGCCGCTCCACCGGCCATGCCAGCGAACGTTCCGATAAGGACGTTGAGCACCGACTTGCCCAAGGCCACATAGGCCAGCCCGCCGGCCAGGCCGCCGATCGCTCCGCAAACTGCGCCGGCGATTGCCCCAGCTGTAGGGCTGCGCGTGCGGCGCCCGGCTCGGTAGCCGGCGACTGCACAGGCGGCCACCGGCACCAGGAAAGTCACGCTCAAGAGCGGGACTTCGGGAATCCAGGCCAAGGACGGCGTCAAGCCCAGGACGGCCAGCCCGACGACGCACACGGCGAGCACCACTCCGGCGCGCGCTCCCTCGACGAGGCCGGTCCGGGTCAGGTCGCGGTCTAGGTGGCTTCGGCTTCGCGCAGCCGGCGGCTGAGCGTCTTGAGAAGCCGGATGGAAATGTCCGGGTGCTCCTTCAGGAAGTCCTCGAAGCTCCATTCCGGTACCGCCGCCAGCCGGAGGTCGGTCTTGGCGACGACCGTGGCGGAACGCCGTTCATGGTCGAGCAGCGCCATCTCGCCGAAGTGGTCGAAGGGGCCCAGCTCGCGAGTCCGGCCGTCGGGCGTGTGAACCTCAGCGTTGCCCTCCAGGATGATCATGAAGCCGACGCCGCTGCCGCCTTTGACCATGATCTCGGTGCCCGCGTTGTGGCGGACCTCCTTCATGGACTTGGCCATGTTCCGGAGCTCTTTCTCGGAGTACCCCTCGAACAGCTTCACGGGCTGAAGTTCCATCGCCCGAATTCTAAGTCGGAAGCCGAAGCCCGGCTAGCAGCAGCCTGCTAAGCGCTCTTGGCCAGGCGCGCCGCTCCGATCCAGTCGAGGAGCTGCCGCTCGGGCACCTCCTCGAGCGAGCGCAGCATCAGGATCAGCGGCAGCGCCGCCTCCTGGAGCTCATCGGCGAGCCGGCGAGGATCGCCCGAGGGCCGCCCCAGGGCCGCCACGGCGGCGTCGACGGCCGCCAGCGCCCGGTTCACGTGGCGTCGCACGGATGGAATGATGACCGTCGCGGAGTCCTCAGCCCAGGCCTCGCGGGCCGCCGCCGCCAGCTCGGCGAGCTTGCGGCGCGCGAACGGAGGCCCGATCGGATCGGCCAGGAGGCGATCGGCCTCAGCGCCGTACGCGCGGAGCAGCCGTCGAAGCCGGACCTGGGTGGCCAGGGTGCGCATGCTGGCGATAAGAATAGGCGAACGAATGTTCGGATGTCAACTGGCGCCCCTCCTCCCTACGGCGCGAAGATTCGGCAAAGGCTGTCAGCGAGCGCCTCCGGATCGGCTCGCGGCTGGGCCAGGAAATGCCCGGTCGCCTCGGAGACCGCCCCGACCACTGCCCTCCCGAAGACGACCGGGTCGACCGCCGCGTAGAGCTCGTCGCCGTCCTGGGCCGCCCGCCGGACCTCTTCTTCGACAACCGCCGCGAACCGCCCCTGCAGCGTGTGCCTGACCTCCTCGATCCGGGGGCTGACGCCGACCGACTCCACGACCAGCACCCTGGCCAGCGAGCGCCGCTCCGCGCAGGAGTGGACGAAGGCGCGGATCCCGCGCCGCATGCGGTCCCGGTGGCCGGCGCCCTGCGCGGCCTCCGACGTCACTTCATGGATCAAGGCGCCGCCTTCGCGAGCTAGCAGCTCGCGGACGCAGTCCTCCTTCGAATCGAAGAACTCGTAGAAGGCCGTCTTGGACGTTCGCGCCGAGGCCACGACCTGGTCGACGGAGGTCTCGTAGTAGCCGCGGTCGGCCAGGATTTCGAGGGCCGCGCCCAGGAGCCGGCCCAGCCGGGCCTCCCTGCGGTCCTCCCGGCGCCGGGTGCTGACTGCCACCGCCGGGGAGCCGATCAGCCGGCCGCCAGGGCCCGAGAGATGACCAGCCGTTGGATCTCGGAAGTGCCCTCGAAGAGCGTGTAGATCTTGGAATCGCGGTGCCACTTCTCGACCGGGAACTCCCGGACGTAGCCGTAGCCCCCGCAGATCTGGATCGCTTCCTCGGTGACCCTCACGGCCACCTCGCCGCACTTGAGCTTGGCCATCGAGCCCTCGGCCTTCTTGAACTCGCCGCCGTTGCGGCTCATCCAGAGCGCGTGCCAGACCAGGAGCCGGGCGGCTTCGATCTCCGTCGCCATGTCGGCCAGCTTGAACGCGATGGCCTCGTTTTCGATGATCGCCTTGCCGAATTGTTTGCGGTCCTTGGCGTACCGGAGCGAGAACTCGAGCGCCGCGCGGGCGATGCCCAGCGCCGAGGCGCCCACCACCGGCCGGGTCATCTCGAAAGTCTTGAGCGCGACCGAGGAGCGGCTGTGCTCGCCTGAGCGGGCCTTCGCCAGCTTGGCGTCGAGGCGCTCCTGGCCGCCGAGCAGGCAATCGGCCGGCACCCTCACGTCGTCGAGCAGGACCTCCGCCGTGTGGGAGGCCCGGATGCCCATCTTCTTGTCCTTCTTGCCTTGGGTCAGGCCCTTCGTGCCAGGCGGGATCACGAAGCTGGCCTGGCCCCGGCTGCCAAGCTCAGGCTCGACGGCCGCCACCACCACGTGCACGTCGGCGATGCCGCCGTTGGTGATGAAGATCTTCTGGCCGTTCAGGACCCAGTCGCCGTTGTTCCTGATGGCGCGGGTCTTCATCGAGGAGACGTCCGACCCGGCTTCGGGCTCGGTCACGGCGAAAGCGCCCACCTTCGGATTTTCGGGAGTGCCGTAGCAGGCCGGGATCCAGGTCGCGATCTGCTCCGGCGTGCCCTGTCCGAAGATGGCCGCGACCGGCAGCTGGGTCCCCGTCAGGGCGAGCGCGATGCCGGCGCAGCCCCAGGAGAGCTCCTCCGCGACCAGGGCCGGCATGAGCCCGGTCTCATCGGCATAGGTCTGCTGGATGAAGTCGACCGAGTAGAGGCCGACCTTGGCCGCCTTCTTGATCACGTCCCAGGGAAATTCCTCGGTCTCGTCGTACTCCGGCGCGACCGGCCGGATCTCGCGCTCCGCGAAGTCGTGGACCCAGTCGCGGATCTCGCGCTGCTCGTCGGTGAGCTGGAACGAAAGCATTCGTTGCTCCTTCTTGCGCTGGCTTGAATCAGTACGCGTACGTACCGTTCTACTTGTTTAGCAGACTACGCCGGTTGCGCGCCTTGCGTCAACTTGGAAAACGCTAGGAGGACCTGGCCTGGTCGAGCAGCTTGGCCAGCGCATAGATCGCGCGCAGGTTCGGGACCGCGACCGAATGCCGCTCGGCGAGCTCGACCACCGAGCCCAGCAGCGCGTCCACCTCGAGAGGCCGCCCGGCCTCCACGTCCTGGAGCATCGAAGTCTTGTGCGCGCCCACGCCCGCGATGCCCTGGAGGCGCTTCTCGACGCCCAGCTCGATCGAAGCACCGCCGGCGCGAGCCACCGCCTCGACCTCCAGCATCATTTCGCGCACCAGGTCGCGCGTCTCAGGCGTCTCCAGCATCCGGTCCAGCGGGGCCCGCGTGAGAGCGCTGACGGGGTTCACCGTCGCGTTGCCGAGGAGCTTGAGCCAGATCTCGTCCCGGAGGTGGGAGCTGATCGGGCACTTGAGTCCGGCCTTGACCAGCGCCGCCGCGATCGCCCGGCAGCGCTCGCTGCGGCCACCGTCGGGCTCGCCGATCGTGAAGCGATTGCCTTCCAGGTGCTGGACGACGCCCGGCTCCGAGATCACGGCCGCTGGGTAAGCGATGCAGCCGACCACGGACTCGGCCGGCAGGCAGCGCGCGATCACGCCGCCCGGGTCGACCGACTCCAGGCGCTCTCCGTACCAGAACGGGATGCCGTTCTGCGCCGGCAGCAGGGCCGCGTCCGGCTTCAAGGCGGCTCCCACCGCCGGCGCCAGGCCTGGCAGCGCATGCGCCTTGACCGTCAGGAACACGGTGTCGGCGTCGCCGATGGCATTCACATCGTCCGTGCAGTCGGGGTGCGCGACGAAGACCTCGTCGGGACTCTCGACCCGGACCCCGTGCTCGCGCATGGCGGCCAGGTGGGGGCCGCGAGCGATGAGCACCACCTCCTCCCCACTCCGGGCCAAGTGCGCACCGAGGTAGGCGCCGATCGCACCCGCCCCGACGACCGCGAACTTCAAGCCGAGGGCGCCAGCGCGGCCGCCACGCCCCGGCGCTGGACCTTGCCGGTCGCGGTGCGCGGGATCTCCTCGACGATGAACACCCGCTTGGGGACCTTGAAGTCCGCCAGCCTCTCGCGGCAGTACCGGAGCAGCTCCTTTTCGGCGACGGGCTCGCGCAGAACGACCGCGACCGCCACCTCCTCGCCCCAGGTCGGATGGGGCAGGCCAAAGGCGACCGCTTCGGCCACGGCCGGGTGCTGGAGGAGGACGTCGTCGATCTCGCGGGGCGCGATCTTCTCGCCACCCCGGTTGATCAGCTCCTTCAAGCGCCCGACCAGCGTCAGGTAGCCGTCCTCGCTGAGAACGCCCTGGTCGCCGGTCCGGAACCAGCCCTCCCGGAAAGCGGCGGCATTCGCCTCGTCGTTTTTCTCATAGCCGTCGACCACGTTGGGCCCCCGCACCACCACCTCTCCAGCGGTCCCCGCCGGCTGGGGCCGCCAGGCGTCGTCCACGATCCCGACTTCGACTCCGGCGCCGCGGCCGACCGAGCCTGGCCGCCGGCCTCCTGGCGGGAGTGGGTTGGCGGTCATTTGATGGGCGGCCTCCGTCATCGAGTAAGCCTCGATCGCGGGCACCCCGAAGGTCTCCTCGAGCTCGGCCATCGTCGCCGGGGAGAGCGCGGAGCTGCTGGACCGGATGAAACGGAGCCGCCGAGTCCCCTCCGGCCGTCCGGAGCCCGAGCGCCGGAGCAGCATCTGGTGGATGGTCGGAACCGCCGAGAACCAGGTCACGCGGTGTTCGCGGACGAGCGGCCAGAAGCCCATCGCATTGAAGCCGCCCGTCATCACCACCTCGGCGCCGCCAGAGCCGAGGCTGGCGAGTGTCGACATCACGATCCCGTGGACGTGGAAGAGTGGCATGACGCAGACGGAGACGTCGTCCGCCGTCAATGCGTAGTGACGGACCAGGTTGGCGACCGAAGCCGCCAGGTTGCGATGCCGGATCGGCACCTGCTTGGGGCGGCTGGTCGTGCCGCTGGTGTGCAGCACCAGCGCCACGTCATCGGGCGAGGGTGTCGGCGGCGGCTTCACGCGGCTGCCGGCTAGTCTCATCTCGCCGTCCGTGAAGGCAGCCTCGATGACGGTGACTTCTTCGGGGCAGGCTGCCCTGGCCGCCTCGGCGCCGCCCGGCGGCACCAGCAACAGCCTGGCCCTGGTGTCCTCGAGGTAGAAGCGGAGCTCGTCGGCCTTGTAAGCCGGGTTCAAGGGCGCGGCCGTGCCCACGGTGGCCGCCGCCAGGAAGAGGATGACGGCTTCGGCCCCGTTGGGGTGGAGGTAGGCCACCCGGTCGCCGCGCCCCACCCCCAGCGAGGCGAGCCGGCTGGCGGTGGCCGCGACCTGCTCGCGGAGCTCGTCGTAGGTGAGCCGAGCCAGGCCCGGCACGATCAGCGCCGTCTCGCCGCCGGCACCCTCCGCGAGGAGATCAGGCAGGCTTTGGCGCATCGTCCGACTTGAGTCTAGCTCCGAGGGGGGACTTCCCCCCTGGTGCCGGGGCCGGGCACATCCCTTCCCCCCGGCGACCCCCCTCGGGGCCACATCCGGTAGGCGCTGTACAGGAGGAAAAGGCCGAAAAGCCGGGCCAGCACATCCCGCGGCAGATGCACAGCCAGCAGGGCGCCCACCGGCGCGCAGGCGAGCCCACCCAGAGCCATCCAGCCCAGGGCTCCGCGCACGACGTGGCCGGCTCGATCGTGCGCGTAAGCGCCGGACACGGCGGTGGGGATGATCGCGAAGAGAGAGGTCCCCTGGGCCACCTGCTGGCTGGCGCCGAAGCCCACGAGGAGGAAGGGCACATAAACGGTGCCGCCGCCGATGCCCATGAGCCCGCTGAGGGCCCCGATGAGAACGCCGCCGAGAACTGCCAGGAGGTCGTGGCCGGTCACGGCAGGACCACCTCCTTCAAACCGATGGCGGCCAGGAGGACGGCCATGCCCAAGGTGAGCCAGCGCTCGGGGACGCGATCGCTGAGACGCCCGCCGACGTAGGCGCCGACGATGCTCCCGGCGATCAGGAAGCCACCCACCCGGAGATCGACCGCGGGCGGACCCACGCCGAAGTAGTAGATCAACGTGGCGGCGAGGGCGATCGGAACCATTACCGCCAGTGACGTGCCGTGGGCTTGGTGCTCGTCGAACCTGGCCCAGAGCACCAGGAGCGGCACCATGACGAAGCCGCCGCCGACGCCGAGCAGGCCGCCCAAAAGGCCGCCCAGCGCCCCGATCGAGGTCAGGACCCATGTTCTAGGGGGGACGTCACCCCCCTGGCTGTGGGGCGGGCTACTCGTCGGTGCGCGTCGGCACGGGTGGGGCCGCGGGAGTCACCGAGTGGTGCCGGAAGTCGACGCTGGCCAGCGCGGCCAGTTTCGAGGCCTTCGGCTTTTTCTTCTTCTTGTCCTCGCGGCCGCGCTTGTCTCGGGACTTCGCCATCGCGCTGCCGATTCTAAGCCGCCTTTGCCGAAGGCAGGCCGTAGCGCACTCCGGTCAGCTCCTCCGACACCTGCCGGAGAGGCGGCGCGCCAGCTCGAGGTTGTTCGCGCTCGCGCTGGCTTGGACACGGGTCGGATAGCCCCGGAACCCGCCGATCCGGTCGGGCCCGATGAAGGAGCTGGAGGCCAGGCCAGGCAGGGTCGCCGCGTAGAGGATCAGCAGCGCTCTTATCTCCTCGCTCTGGGCGATCAGGGGACTCAGCACGAACCGCATGAGGAGTCGCTCGGTCGACGGCGTGGCCGAGGCCGCTGTTCGCGCCGGTCACGACCGCTGTGCGGCCGCTCTGGTCGGGCATTTCGGCGGGACTCCATTTGTTGCTCGTGGTTCCTACTCTGCCTCCAACGCCAGGACCAGCTCCCGCAGGAAGGAGTCGACGTCGGTGACGAGGCCGATGCTTTGCCAGCTGCCGCGATCGGCGAGCTTGGTCACGACGGCAGGGTTCATGTCGACGCAGACCGTGTGCACCGCGGCCGGCAGCAGGTTGCCGGTGGCGATCGAGTGCAGCATCGTCGAGAGCATCAGCGCCATCCGGACGTCCGGAAGCGCGGCGCGCATCCGTTCTTGCGCCTCGATCACGTCGGTGATCACATCGGGCAGCGGCCCGTCGTCGCGCACACTGCCGCCCAGCACGACCTCGACGCCATGATCGAGCGCGGACTTCATCACGCCGCTCGTGAGCTGCCCGCTCTCCACCATCGCCTTGATCGAACCGGCCGCCCGCACGCGGTTGATGGCTCGCATGTGGTGCTCGTGGCCGGATTCGATGGGCAGCCCGCTCTCGAGGTTGATGCCGAGCGAGGTCCCGAAGAGCGCCGCCTCGATGTCGTGCGCGGCGAGCGCATTGCCGGCGAAGAGCACCTGCACGAAGCCGAGCTCGATCAGGCGGGAAAGGTAGCGGCCGCTCCCCGTGTGGATGATGGCCGGACCGCCCACGACCAGGATCCGGCCCCCGTCCGCCCGGATCTGTTTCATCTGCCCGGCGATCTCGGAGATCAGACGCTTTTTGGGCTTCTCGATCGAGACCCCGCTCGTCATGAAGCTGAAGAGCTCCACCTGGCGGGATCGCTCAAGCGGCAGCACCCGCACGCCCTGGTGGCCGACCACGACCCGCATGCCGAGCTGGGCCTGGCTAAAAGCGATGCACCAGGCCCGCCCCGCCTTTTCGTCGACGGCGATGGCGCAGTCCATCTCCTGCCGCTCGACGGTCACCCAGCGGCCGTCGAGGAGGACCAGCGTGGGCAGGTTGGAAGTCGAGTAGAAGCCCTCCGGGAAGACGCCGGCCTTGGGTATCGCGCCGAGCTTGGCCGGGGCCTCCTCGGCGACCACGGCTCCCAGCTCGCGGGCGCGCTTGACGATGCGGTCGAGCCGCTCGGCGCTGCTCGCGGCCACCTGCATCCGGCAGTAGGAGGTGTCGTTCTTGTGCTGCCCCACACGCAGCTCCTCGACGGTGAAGTTGCCGCCCTCGTCCATGACCATGTCCATGACTTGGGGCAGGATCAGGGAGTCGATGATGTGGCCCTCCAGCACGATCAGAGCCGTATGCGTCTGGCGGGTTTCCATTCAGGCGGCGATCGTAACCAGCGCCCGCATCCGGTCCCGCAGCTCGCCGGCGGCAGCGGCCGGGTCGTCCGCGTAAAGAACCGAACGGCTGGCGTTGACCAGGCAGCCGGCGGGGTCGCCGTTCCAGGCCGCCCGGACCGAAGCCTCCAGGTCACCTCCCTGGGCGCCCACTCCGGGCAGGAGAAACGGCAGCGACGAATGAGCCCGCAGCTCGGCCACCTGGTCCGGCGCGGTGGCCCCCACGACCAGTCCCACGTTGCCCGCCGCGTTCACCCGCCGGGCCAGCTCGGCTACGCGCAGGTAGAAAGGCTCGCCACCAGCGTCCAGGTGCTGGAGGTCGCTGGCGCCCGGGTTGGAAGTGCGGCAGACCACGTAAACGCCGTTCTCGACGTAGCGGGTGACCTCGGCAAGGGAGTCGGCGCCGTGGTAGGCGTGGACCGTCAGGGCGTCCATCCGAAGCGCCTCGAACGCGGCCCGGGCGTAAGCGGCCATGGTGTTGGTCACGTCGGCTCGCTTGGCGTCGAAGATCACGGGGATCTCCACCGGGATCGCCGCGCGCAGCTCAGCCAGCGCCTGCCAGCCGTCTGGTCCGTACTGCTCCCAGAAGGCTGCGTTGGGCTTGTAGCAGCAGGCCAGGTCAGACGTGCGGCCGACCACGTCGATGCAGAAGCGGGCCGCGCCCGCCGCGCCGCCTTCGATCCGGTCGGGATCCGGATCGAGGCCCACGCAGAGCAGCGTCTCCCGGGACACCGCCGCCGCCCGCAGCCTGTCGAAGAAGGTCACCGCCGAACCGGCAGCTTCTTCAGCCTGCGCTCGACCATCCGGCAGTAGGCGCAGACCTCGGCGGTCGTGGGCTGCCCGCACTTGGCGCACTGGCGGATCTGGACCGGGTCCTCGGTCTTCAGTGCCTTGCGGCCCTGGCGCAGGAACCCGACCAGGAACTGGTACTTCAATCCCGGCTGAGTTTCCTCGAGCGCGTTGAGGGTGTCCTTATAGGCGAGCGACTTGGCGCCGATGGCCATCGGGCACTCCTCGACGATGTAGTCGATCCGCTCGATGATCGCGTAGGCCGCCGAGTCGCGCTCGGCCAGGCGGTAGAGCGGCTTCACCTTGCGGGCCAGGTTGGAGTGGGTGCTCTCCAGGACCGGCCCCTGGCGGCCCAGGAAATCGGTCTGCCAGTGGAGGACGTTGCCGAAGAGCGTGGCCGCCTCGTCGTCGAGGTTGTGGCCCGTCGCCACCACCGAGTAGCCGAGGTCGACAGCCACCTTGTTGAAGTGGTACCGCTTCACCGTGCCGCAAGCGGCACAGGGCTTGCCCTCCCGCTGGTTTCGCATCTGCGGGATGGTGAAGCCGTGATCGGCGGCCAGGTCGACCTGATGAAGCTGCAATCCGTGCCTGGCCGCGAAGGCCTCGCTCTTGGCCTGGGACCGCACCGAGTAATCGCCGATGCCGAGGCGGATGTACATCCCGTCGGTCTGGTACCCAAGCCTCAGCAGCGCGTGCCAGAGGGCGAGGCTGTCCTTGCCACCTGAGATCGCCACCAGCACCCGGTCGTCCCGGGAAAACATCCGGTGGTCGTCGATCGTGCGCTGGACCTGGGTGCGAAACCAGTCCGGGTAGCAGCCCGCGCAGAAGGCCGAGCGGTGGCGTCGCACCTCGACGTTGGCGGGCGCCTTGCACTTGATGCAGCGCACTTCGCTTAGCTACCTCCTGTGAGGGGGGAAGTATCCCCCCTTGAGCTGCTGCGCCGGGATGAACCCGGCTGCGCCGACCCCCCTCCTGAGATCACGGGCCAGACCTCGATCTGGTCTTCGGCCTGGAGCCGGACGTCGCGGGTCAGGATCACCTCTTCCCGGATAACGATGTAGGCGTCCTGGTGCAGGCCCAGAGCGCGCAGCAGGTGGGCGACGTCCGCGGCCTCCACTTCGCGAGTCTCGCGTCGCGGCAGGATCGTGACCTTCACATCCCCCATTGTGGCGAGTCACCCCTAAGATTCCGACTCCGTGAGAGTCAGAGAGGTTTCCGCGACCCGAGCGGCGCTGCTGGGCTTCCTGGGCTTGTTCTTCGGCGTCTTCGCCCCCTTCGCGATCGCGGTCGCGCTCCGCTCTCTGCGCAACATCCACCGGGCTCAAGAGGGCGTCGTGCTGACCGGCGAAGGCTCGGCTGCCTTCGGCCTTTTCGCCGGGATCGTCGGGACGATCACGCTCGTCGGGGGCATCACCTTCTGGCTGGTGAGCGCGCTGTGAAGAACCTCCGGCCGACGCTGGTCCGGATCCCCGCGGTGCTCCTCGTAGTGCTCATCTCCGCGATCAGCTACCCCGGGGCCGTCGTCGTGAGCCTGGTCACCCGCACCGCTCCGGCGGTCCTCCCGGACGGCCCGGCACCAGCCGGCTCCCTCCCCTGGCTGCGCGTCGCGCATCCCGCCGGCGCCCGGCCGTACATCGCCGACCCGCAGGACCGGCTCGTACTCTTGCATGGGTCCATCCCGGGCGGTCTGGTCGACTTCTGGTCCGGCACCGATCCGACCAAGACTGATCCTGCCCCCCACTACCCGATCGATCCGGCCGCCTACATGGGCAGGTGCCCGGCCAACTCAGCGACGATCCGGGTCCCGCCGCTCTGCCAGAACGACGTCTCTGAGATGCGCGCGCTGGGCTTCAACGTGATCCGCCTGGCGCTCTCCTGGAGCCTCCTCGAGCCGGAGCGCGGCGTCTACAGCCAGCAGTACGTCGACCGGGTGGCCCAGGTCGTTGGCTGGGCCCGCGCCCAGGGACTCTACGTGATCCTCGACATGCACCAGAACGCTTACTCGCGGTACGTTGGACGGCCCTCCGAGCTGCCCCTTCCCGCCGGCAAGCCGCCAGGTCTCTGGGACTATTCGGGCGCCCCGAAGTGGGCCACCTACACCGATCTCTTCCCGTCCGAGGTCTACCTCGGGCAGCGAGAGGTCAATCCCGCGGTGCTGGAGGCGAACTCCAACTTCTGGTACAACCGCGGCGGCCTCCAGGACGAGTACATCGGCGCCCTGGCCGCCCTCGCCGGTCGCTTCAAGGACGACAGCACGGTGGCGGGATACGGCATCTTCAACGAGCCCTGGCCGGGCTGGAACCTCTCACCAGGCTTCGAAGACCTGCTCCTGTTCCCGTTCTACCGACGTGTCATCGACGCCCTGACCGGCGCCCGGGACGGCATCCGCTGCGCGACTCACGTCTTCATGCCCGCGCCCTGCGGCTACCCCGACCTCGGCATTCACGATCGCCGCCACCTGTTTTTCCTGGACACGGGGCTGGTGCGCGAGATCACCGATTTCCCAACCCACCTCGGCCTGACGCTGAGCGCCTACCCGAACCTGGTCCTGGCGCTGCACGCCTACACGCACAAGTACACCTTCGACGCCCTCGCCGGCCAGAAGCCGGACAGGGCGATCTATCCGTTCTTCGGGTACGACCAGAGCTACAGGACGGCGGACCTCGAGGCCCGGGCGCTGGGCGCCGCCCTGTTCGTGACGGAATTCGGCAGCGAGACGACCGAGGACGCCATGTTGTTGCACAACCAGCTGGCCGAGCAGGAGAAGCACCAGGTCGGGTTCACGTTCTGGACCTGGAAGGAGAACTGTGCCTCCGGGACGACCTGGGGCATCTACGCCGGCGTTTACGGCGACGTCAAGGACCAGCGTTGCGCTTACGACGGGCGCCCCAAGGAGACCGGCGTCAAGCCGCAGAACGGCTGCTTGCGCAGCGACCGGGAAGCTCTCCTGGCGCGCGTCTACCCAGTTGCCGTCGGCAGCCGCGACTTCACGTATTCCTACGACCCCTCGACTGGCGCTTTCAGCATGCGCGGCACCGCCAGTGCCAAGGATCCCGACACGGTCGTGGTGATCCCGCCCGAAGTCACGGGCGCCGCCGCCGGCGGCGACCTCATCAAGGCTCCGAACGGGTTGCGAACGCTGACTCTCCACGGTGCGTCGGGGCGGTTCGCGCTCTCCGTGGCGGCCGCGCCCCTGCGACTAGCGAACTGCAAATAGGGAAGAATTCAGGCGTGGAAACCCACTCCCCGCGCACGCTGCGGATAGCGCTCGCGCAGATGAACATGGTGGTGGGCGACCTCGAACACAACTGTGAGCGGATCGTGGAGTGGATCGCCCGAGCGCGGGAGTCGCAAGCCGACCTGATCGTCTTCCCCGAGCTGGCCCTGACCGGCTACCCGCCCGAGGACCTCTTGCTCAAGCCTTCATTCATCCGCGACAACCTCCGCTACCTGGACCGCGTGGCGGCCGCCACGCAGGACATCGCGGCCGTGGTCGGGTTCGTCGACCTCGACCTCGACATCTACAACGCCGCCGCTTTTCTGGAGGGCGGCGCGGTGCGCGGCGTCTACCACAAGTTCTACCTGCCCAACTACGGCGTTTTCGACGAAGAGCGCTACTTCCGGCGCGGCCGCCGCTGCCCCATCTTCGAGCTTGCCGGCGTGCGCATCGGCGTCAGCGTCTGCGAGGACGCCTGGTACGCGACGGGGCCGATCAGCCTGCAAGCCCAGCAGGGCGTCGAGCTGCTGGTCAACATCAACGGCTCGCCCTACCACTCCGGGAAGCGGGCTGCGCGGGAGACGATGATCGCGACGCGGGCCATGGACTCGCGGGCCTTCCTCGCCTGGGTCAACCATGTGGGCGGCCAGGATGAGCTGGTCTTCGACGGCAACAGCCTGGTGTTCGGGCCGGAAGGCCAGGTCATCGCGCACGCCCGCACCTTCGAAGAGGAGCTCCTGGTCGGCGACCTCGACGTGGGCTCGGTATTCGGGGAGCGGCTCCACGACACCAGGCTGCGGAGGGAGGCGCAGGATCCGATCCACGTCGACATGGAGGTCACCGAGGTGCCGGTCAGCTCCACTCCCCCACCGGCCCGGCCCTGGCTGCGGGCGCCCGTTACGGCGCCGCTGGAAGGCGCGGCCGAGATCTACGCCGCGCTCATGGTCGGAACCCGCGATTACGTCGGCAAGAACGGCTTCGACAAGGTCCTGCTCGGGCTTTCGGGCGGGATCGACTCGGCGCTAACGGCGACTGTCGCGGCGGACGCCCTCGGTCCGGGCAACGTGGTCGGCGTCCTGATGCCTTCGCGCTTCACGTCCCAGGAGAACCTGGAGGACGCCGGGGCAATCGCCGAGAACCTCGGCATCCAGACCCTCGAGATCCCGATCGACTCCGCCCACCGAGCCTTCGAAGAAATGTTCAAGGAGGCCTACGACGGGACTGAGCCCGGCGTCGCCGAGGAGAACATCCAGCCCCGCATCAGGGGCAACGTGCTGATGGGCCTCTCCAACAAGTTCGGCTGGCTGGTGCTCAGCACCGGCAACAAGTCCGAGCTAGCCACGGGCTACTGCACGCTCTATGGCGACATGGCGGGGGGCTTCGCAGTGCTGAAAGACATCACCAAGACCGAGGTTTACGAGCTCTGCCGATACCGGAATTCCCTGGCGGCCAAGGTGATCCCCGAACGGGTCCTGGGCAAGGCCCCTTCGGCTGAGCTGCGCGAGGACCAGAAGGACAGCGACTCATTGCCGCCTTACGCGGAGCTGGATCCCATCCTGCGCGGCTACGTCGAGGACGACCGCAGCTATGAGGAGCTGGTCGCGGCCGGGCACGACCCGCAAACGGTGGCCCGTGTGATCCAGCTCGTCGACCGCTCCGAGTACAAGCGCCGCCAGGCGCCGCCCGGCATCAAGATCACGCCGCGAGCCTTCGGCCGCGACCGCCGGATGCCGCTCACGAACCGCTACGCCCCGGATGGGCTGCGATCTCAGAGCCGGTCGGCCAAGAAGATCACCCGCGCATAATTCCTGTGGAGCTTCAAGGAGCCCCAGCCCACAGCAGCGAGTGAAGCATGCCCACTAACTTTGATCTGGCGGTGATCGGCGGCGGGCCAGGTGGCTACGTGGCCGCCCTCCGCGCGGCCCAGCTGGGCGCAAAAACCGTCGTCATCGAGAAGGACCGGCTGGGTGGGACCTGCCTCAACTGGGGCTGCATACCGACCAAGGCGCTGCTCACCTCGGCCGAGCTCTACGCGATGGCCAGGCGCGGGGAGGAGTTCGGCCTCAGGTTCAAAGACCTCGCTTTCGACATGGCGCCCGCGCAGGCGCGGAAGGCGAAGGTGGTCAGCACGCTGGTGAACGGCGTGGGCACCTTGTTCAAGGCTGCCGGCATCGAGTCGATCAACGCGACGGCCACGCTGCTCGGCAAGGGCCGCGTCAAGGCCGGCGACCAGGAGATCCAGGCGACCGACATCATCATCGCGACGGGCTCGGTCCCGTTGCGCATCCCGATCAAGGGCGTCGAGCACACCGTCGATTCCACCGCGATCCTGGAGCTGAAAGAGATCCCGAAGCGGCTCGTCGTGATCGGCGGCGGGGTCGTGGGCATGGAGTTCGCGTCGCTCTACTCCGAGCTGGGAAGCGAGGTGACCGTACTCGAGATGCTGCCGCAGATCCTGCCCATGGTCGACGCGGAGATCGCGACAACCTATCGCAAGCATCTGGAACGCGACGGCGGCGCGGTGCACACCGAGGCCAAGGTGGAGTCCGTCGAGAAGAACGGCAAGGCGCTGACTGTGCATTTCGGGGTCGGCGGGGAAGGCTCGAAGGCGGTCGCGGACGTGGTTCTGCTGGCCGCCGGCCGCACGCCTTACACCGAAGGACTCGGTCTTGACGCGGCCGGCGTCGAGCTCGACGGCAAGCGCGTCAAAGTCGACGACCACCTGCGCACCAGCGCCGACCACGTGTACGCGATCGGCGACGTCATCGGCCGCATCATGCTGGCCCACGTCGCCTCCTACGAAGGCGTCTGCGTCGTCGAGAGCATCGCCGGTGGCTCCGAGCGGAAGCCCGACTACCACGCGGCCCCCAACTGCATTTACACCGACCCCGAGATCGCCAACGTAGGAGTCGGCGAGGGCGAGGCGCGCGAGCGCGGGCTCGACGTAAAGATCGGCCGCTTCCCGCTCCAGGCCAGCGGCCGCGCGCTCACGCTCGGCCAGGCAGAAGGGCTCGTCAAAGTCGTCGCCGACGCCAAGGACGACACCATCCTCGGCGTGCAGATGATCGGCCCTCGCGTCACCGACGTCATCGCGGAGGCGACACTGGCGGTGCAGCGCCGGTTGACGCTGGAGGACATCGACCTCACGATGCACGCCCATCCCACGCTGGCCGAGTCGTTCTTGCAGGCGGCGCTGGCCGCGGACGGGCGGGCGATCGAGATCCCCAACCGGAAGCCGCGCGTCGCATCGACGGCCGAAGCCACGTCAACCAAGAAGGAGGAGAACTCCGTGGCTCGCGTACAGGGGGGTGAATCGGGAGCCGGCTCCGCCGGGACCGATTCCCCAAGGGGGGATGCCCCCCCTCAGATCGAAGAGAAGCCGAAGGAGAAAGCGCAGCCGAAGGAGAAAGCGCAGCCGCGGAACGGCGAGCGGCCGCGGCCGCCCGCGGTCCACGTCACGGGCAAGCTCAAGCTGAGCAAGGACAACCGCGCCGAGCTCCTCAAGCTCTACCGCGAGATGGTGCTGATCCGGCGCTTCGAAGAGCGTGCCCAGGAGATGTATACGCGCGCCAAGATCGGCGGCTACTGCCACCTCAACATCGGCGAGGAGGCCACTGTCGTGGGCGGTATCGCGCCGCTCAAACCTGGCGACTACATCTACACCAGCTACAGGGAGCACGGGCACGCGATAGCCCGCGGCATCGATCCGAAAGCGGTCATGGCCGAGCTCTTCGGCAAGGAGACCGGCAGCGCTCGCGGGCGGGGCGGTTCGATGCACATCTTCGACTACGAGCACCGTTTCATGGGCGGCTACGGCATCGTCGGCGGCCACCTCCCGCTTGCCACCGGCGCCGGCTTCGCGATCAAGTACCAGAAGAAGAAGGACATCGTCTTCTGCATGTTCGGCGACGGCGCCACGAACATCGGCGCCTTCCACGAATCTCTCAACTTCTCGAAGGTGTTCGACCTCCCGATCATCTGGTTCTGCATCAACAACAAGTACGGGATGGGCACTGCGGTCGAGCGGGCTTCGGCCGTGGCGGACATCTACAAGAAGGCCTGCGCTTACGACATGGAGTCGATCCAGATCGACGGCAACCACGTCCTCGAAGTCTTGGAGAAGACCTCGGAGGTGGTCGAGAAGACCCGGAAGGACTCCCAGCCGCGGTTCATCGAGGCGGTCTGCTACCGGTTCAAGGGCCATTCCGTGGTCGACCCGGACAAGTACCGCGACGAAGCTGAAAAGGCGAAGTGGCGCAGGGCCGACCCCATCGCCTACTTCGAGCACACCTTGAGGGAGGCCAAGATCGCCGGCGACCAGGACTTCAAGCGGATCGCCAACCAGGTCGACGACGAGATCGAAGAGGTCGTCAAGTACGCCGACCAGAGCCCCAACCCGAAGGTCGAGGAGCTCTTCAAGTACGTCTACGCGGGCGAGTTCGAAGCGAGATGAGGCATGGCTGAGAAGCTCTTCCGGGCCGCGCTTCGCGAGGCGCTCCTCGAGGAGATGGAGCGGGACGAGTCCGTCTACCTGATCGGCGAGGACATCGGCGTCTTCGGCGGTGCCTACCGCATCACCGAAGGGCTGCTCGAAAAGTTCGGCGAGATGCGCGTCGTCGACGCGCCGATCGCCGAGGAGGTGATCGTCGGCTCCGCCATCGGCGCCGCCATGACCGGGCTGCGCCCTGTCGTCGAGATGATGACCGTCAACTTCTCGCTCCTGGCCTACGACCAGGTCGTGCAGAACGCGGCCAAGATCCGCTACATGTTCGGCGGCAAGGTCTCGGTGCCGATGGTGATCCGGCTGCCGGGCGGCGCCGGCCACCAGCTCTCCGCCCAGCACTCGCACAGCTTCGAGGTGCTCTACGGCTTCATCCCCGGCCTACTCGTGGTCTCCCCCACCACCCCCGAGGACGCGAAAGGCCTGCTGAAGTCGGCGATCCGGACCGACAACCCGGTCATGTTCATGGAATCGATGAGCCTCTACAACACGCGCGGCGAAGTCCCCGACGAGGAGTACCTGACGCCGATCGGAAA
>CATPBK010000045.1 GCA_955652705.1 Candidatus Dormiibacterota bacterium
GGCGCAGCCGGAACCTCCCAAAGCGGAGGCCAAGACCGAAGAAGCCAAGCCCGCACAAGAGCGGCGCAGCAACGCCGACCGCCGCGGGGCCGAACGCCGGACGGAGACGGCGGCCAACGACCCGGAGCGCCGCCAGGACCAGCGCCGCAAGCAGCAGCGCCGCAGCAAGCGCGCGGAGTAATCAGGATTGCCTTCTCTCCGCGACATTCGCAACCGGATCCGCAGCGTCCAAAACACGAAGAAGATCACGCAGGCGTACCAGGTCGTCTCGGCCACCAAGCTGCGCCGCGCGCAGCAGATGGTTCAGGCGACGCGCCCCTATGCGGAGAAGATGCTCGAGGTCCTGCAGACGACTGCGGAGCTGGCCACCGAATACCGCCACCCCTTCCTCGAGCGGCGCGAAGGCAAGCGCGGCGTGATGGTCCTGGTGACTACCGACCGCGGGCTTTGTGGGGCCCTCAACGTGAACACGATCCGGGCCGCCAACCGCGTCATGAACGAGCAGTACCCGCAGGCGCGCTACGTCACCCTCGGACGCAAGGGCCGCGACCTCATGCTCCGCTTCCGCCGGGAGGTCATCGCCGACGCCAGCAACCTGCCCGACCGGCCGGGCATCGCCGACGTGCTGCCCGCGGTCACGGTGGCGCTTGAGGAGTATTCGAAAGGGAATACGGACGCGGTGCTCCTGGGGTACGCGAGATGGGTGTCGACGCTGCGCCAGGAGCCCGTCGTGCGGACGCTGGTCCCGGTCGAGCTGCCGAAGCGGGAGGAGGGCATCGCACCGGCGGCGGACTACATCTACGAGCCCGAGCCCGACGAGGTTCTCGACGCGCTGCTGCCACGGTACGTGGAGACACAGGTCTACCAGGCGGTCCTCGAGAACAAGGCAAGTGAGCACAGCGCGCGCATGATCGCGATGCAGAACGCGACCGACGCCGCGGCGGATTTCATCGAAGCCCTGACGCTGAACATGAACAAGGTCCGTCAGGCGTCGATCACGACCGAGCTGATGGAGATCGTCAGCGGCGCAGAAGCGCTCCGCCAGAGCTCGGAATAGATGCCGGACTAGCCGGGAGGAATTTTCACTTGGCCAAGACCAAAGAGAAAGAAAAAGAAAAGACGAAGCCGGCCCGCGGCGAGGGGCGTGTTAGCCAGGTCATCGGCGCCGTCGTCGACGTCCGGTTCCCACCCGGCCAGCTGCCGAACATCTATGACGCATTGGTCGTCCACACGCGCGACAAGCGCAGCGTGGTCCTCGAAGTCGAGGGTTCGATCGGCGACAACACGGTCCGCTGCATCGCGATGGATGCCACCGACGGCTTCCGGCGCGGCGATCCGGTCGACGCGACGGGCGGGCCGATCAAGGTCCCGGTCGGCGTCGAGACCTTGGGCCGCCTCTTCAACGTGATCGGGGAGGCGATCGACGAGGAGCCCACCCCTGAAGGCGGTGAACGCTGGCCGATCCATCGCGAGGCGCCGCCGGTCGATCAGCAGCAGACCCAGGTTGAGATCCTGGAGACCGGCATCAAGGTCATCGACCTCATCTGCACATTCGTCAAAGGCTCCAAGATCGGTCTCTTCGGCGGCGCCGGGACTGGCAAGACGGTCATCGTCCAAGAGCTGATCCGGAACATCGCGCACGAGCACAAGGGCCGCTCGGTCTTCGCGGGCGTGGGCGAGCGTACTCGCGAAGGCAACGATATGTACCACGAGATGTCCGACGCCGGCGTGCTGCCGCAGACGAGCCTGGTGTTCGGCCAGATGAACGAGCCGCCCGGCGCGCGCGCTCGAGTGGCGCTCACCGGCCTGACCATGGCCGAGTATTTCCGGGACACGGAGGGCGCCGACGTCCTCCTCTTCATCGACAACATCTTCCGGTACATGCTCGCGGGATCCGAGGTCTCGGCCTTGCTCGGCCGGATGCCTTCGGCCGTCGGCTACCAACCAACGCTGGCTACCGAGATGGGCGACCTCCAGGAGCGGATCACCTCGACGAAGAAGGGTTCGATCACCTCCGTACAGGCGATCTATGTTCCGGCCGACGACATGACCGACCCCGCGATCCAGACCACCTTCGCCCACCTGGGCGCGATCGTCACCTTGAACCGGGGGCTGACGGATATCGGCATCTACCCCGCCGTCGACCCGCTGGATTCGACGAGCCGTTTCATCGACCCGAACTTCGTGGGCCAGGAGCACTATGACGTCGCCCAGGGCGTGAAGCGCGCGATGCAGAAGTACAAGGAGCTGCAGGACATCATCGCTATCCTCGGGATGGAGGAGCTCTCAGAGGACGACAAGCTGACGGTCCAGCGCGCGCGCAAAATGCAGCGCTTCCTTTCCCAGCCCAACTTCGTGGCGGAGAGGTTCACCGGGCGGCCGGGCAAGTACGTGCCGGTGAAGGAGACCGTCCAGGGGTTCAAGCAGATCCTGGACGGGGAATGCGATGACCTGCCCGAGCAGGCGTTCTACATGATGGGCAACATCGACGACGTCCGCAAAGAGGCCGAGCAGATGAAGTCGCGAGGTTAGCCAGGAAAGAGTTGCCGATACCTGTCCGTGTTGTCAGCGTCGAGCGGAGCCTCTTCGAGGGGGAGGCCGACTTCATCCTGGCGCGCAGCACCGTGGGCGAGCTCGGCATCTTGCCCCATCACGCACCGCTTCTCGCGGTGCTCGCGCCCGGGGAGCTGCGGGTGGACAAGACGGGTGGCGGCTCTGAGGTGCTGTTCGTGGGGGGCGGCTTCATGGAGGTGCTGCCTGACCGCGTGACAGTGCTCGCCGACGTCGCCGAGCGGGCCGACGAGATCAATCTCGAGCGGGCCGAACAGACCCGCCGGGCGGTCCAGGAGCGCCTCGCCGGCCAGGTCAGCACGGAGGAGCGCGTCGAGCTCGAGCAGGCGCTGGCGCGCGCCGAGGCGCGTCTCCGCCTGGCACGGATCCGGCGGGGCGGAGGTTGAGCTCCGCCTCGCGCGCCGGCGCGGGGCGTGACGACGTAATCCGCGTCACCGGCGGCCGGCCTCTCCAAGGACGCCTCTGCGTCGGCGGATCCAAAAACGCCACCCTCCCGATACTCGCGGCTTGCCTGTTGACGGCCGAGCCGGTCCGGGTCACGAACCTCGCCGAGGTCACCGACACGCAGGTGATGCTGGAGATCCTGAAGGGGCTGGGATGCGAGGTCGAGCTGCCGCTGGTGCACGCGGCCGATGTGAGCGGCCGGGTCTCACCGGACCTGGCCCGCCAGATGCGCGCCTCGCTCGTCTTGCTGGGTCCGCTCCTGGCTCGTCGAGGCGAGGTGCGGCTGCCCCGGCCGGGCGGCGATGACATCGGCACGCGCCGGGTCGAACAGCATATCGGCGGGCTGCGGCGGCTGGGCGCGGTGGTCGAGGAAACAGCCGAGGAGTTCATCGCCAGCGCGGACCGGCTGCGGGGTGCCCGCATCGTACTCGACATGCCGACGGTAACCGGCACCGAGAACCTGATGATGGCCGCCATCCTCGCGGAGGGCCGGACCGAGATCTTGAACGCCGCCCGCGAGCCGCACGTGCAGGACCTCGCCCTCTTTCTCAACGGGCTCGGTGCGCAGGTCAGCGGGGCGGGTACCGACGAGATCGTGGTCGAGGGGGTGGAGGCCCTCCACGGCGGCGAGCACAGCATCCGCCCCGACTACCTGGAAGCCGGCACCTATGCCATCGCGGTGGCGGCGACGGGCGGCGAGGTCGTCCTGGAGTGCAGCCCGTCGGCTGACTTGAACGTCCCGGTGATCAAGCTCCAGCAGGCCGGTGTGGAGGTGGACGTCGGCGAGCTCGAGATCAGCGTTCGCCGGCCGCGCAGCTCCCCGCTGCGTGCCGTCGACCTGACGACCTGGGTTCACCCGGGTTTTCCGACCGACCTGCAGGCGCAGTACATGGCGCTGATGACGCAGGCGGAGGGTTTGAGCATCATCTCCGAGTACATCTTTGAGAACCGCTTCCAGCACGTGGCCGAGCTGATCAAGATGGGCGCCCGGATCGAGAGCCTGGACGGTCGGACGAAGGCGGTCCACGGTCCAAGCCGGCTCCGGGGGACCGACCTGGAGGTGCCCGACATCCGAGCTGGGGCTGCGATGGTCATCGCCGCGCTCTGTGCGGAGGGCGAGTCCATGCTTCACCATGCCTGGCACGTGGATCGCGGCTATCCGGACATGGTGTCCCGCCTGGCGGAGCTGGGCGCCGACATCGAGCGGGTGACAGGGGAGGGGCAGGCGCAGGTACCGCGGGGCAGTTATGAATAGCCGTGAAGGCTTGATGGGGCCCCGGCCGCAGGCCAGGGGCGGCCGCGAAAGCGGCCAAAGGGGGGCAGGGCCGTGCGGAGCGCGGCCCGCCGCCGGGGTCAAGTCCGCCACAGGCGGGCGAGCGCAGGCGAGCCGAAGACTTGACGCCGGCGTTGTCGGGGGGGAGCCCCCCAGGCAAGATGACCGTGGCAGGCCTCTGCTGAGGTGCTAGCGAAGAAAATCGGGATAGATCTGGGCACCAGCACCGTGCTCGTGTATGTCCGAGGCGAGGGCATCGTCGTCAATGAGCCCTCCCTGGTCGCCGTCAATCGGGACGGCTCCCGGATCCTGGCGGTCGGCACCCAGGCGCGCGAGATGGTCGGCCGCACCCCGGAGAGCATCCAGGTCGTGCGCCCGATGCGCGACGGCGTGATCGCCGACTTCTTGGCGACCGAGGGCATGCTGCATTACTTCATCGCCCGCGTCCAGGGCCGCCAGCGCATCTTCAAGCCGGAGGTGATGATCTGCGTGCCCTCCGGCGTCACCTCGGTGGAGCGGCGCGCCGTCACCGAGGCGGCGATCTCCGCCGGCGCCAAGCAAGCCTGGTTGATCGACGAGCCCCTGGCTGCCGCGATCGGCGCCGACCTGCCCATCAACCAGCCGAGCGGGCACGCCATCTGCGACATCGGTGGCGGCACCACCGAGGTCGCGGTGATCTCGCTTTCGGGCATGGTTGTCGCCCACTCGATCCGCGTCGGCGGCAACCGCATCGACGACGCCATCGCCGCCTATATCAAGCGCAAGCACAACCTGCTGATCGGCGAGCGCACCGCTGAGGAGGTCAAGATCGAGATCGGCGCGGCGGTGCAGCTGAAAGAGGAGCTCTCGATGGAGGTGCGGGGGCGCGACCTCGTGTCCGGCCTCCCCAAGAACGTGAAAGTCACGTCCCAGGACGTGGTCGAGGCGATCCAGGAGCCGCTGGCGGCGATCGTGGGGGCGGTCCGCGCCGTCCTGGAGGAGACGCCGCCCGAGCTGGCGGCGGACATCTTCGACAAGGGGATCGTCCTGAGCGGCGGAGGCGCCCAGCTCCGCGGCATCGACAGGTACCTGGTCATGCACACGGGCGTGCCCGCGATCGTGGTCGACGACCCGCAGACCTGCGTCGCCCGCGGGACCGGCCTGGCGCTCGAGCACTTCGAGGTGCTCAAGCGCAACCAGCTTTACTTAAGGTGAGCCCGGCCGGGACCATCACCGGATCTGCGACGCCCATGCGGGCCGCTGCCGGCGCCGGCTTCTCCGCTCCTCAGTCCCGCACCTGGAGGTGCGCTCCTTCCGGTGCTCGCATCCGGCGGGGCGGCATCGGGCCACCTGGATCGCCGCATCTCTCGGCGCCGGCCCGTCGGGCTCACCTCCGATAGTCAGCCAGCAGAGCGAAGAGCTTCACCTCGCCGTCGACGGCGGCGCCCTGAGCGAGCCCCGGGCCGGCACGGCCACCTACA
>CATPBK010000046.1 GCA_955652705.1 Candidatus Dormiibacterota bacterium
CGTTCCAGCAGACGCTCGACCCATTGGGCCGGCTGCAGGTCAGGCTCGAGCAGCAGTGCGCCGCGCACCACGCGGGCCCGGAAGCGCTCGCCGTCAGCGGTCAGTTCCAGCTTGCGCACGTGGCCCTTGCGGACGATCCCGAATCGCCTCGTGCGGGCCGACGGCAGGTGGGCCGACAGGTAGCTCAGCAGCTCGACCGGAGCGTCGCTGTCCCGGATCGGGGTCCGGCAGAAGACGCAGGCACCGTTTCGGACGACGGCGGGAGCACCGCAAGTTTCGCAGCGCAAAGCAGAGAGACCTTAGTGGAGTCGGCTCAGTCGGTGTAGCGCGTGATCAGGCCGTCCTCGCGCCGTTTCTCGGCGGCGTAGAGAGGGCAGTCCTCGTAATTGCGCACGCAGATGGGCGGGCTGTCCCGCAGCGACCGCTTGACCTTGGAGCGATGGTCCACATGGCAGTCGAAGTGGTAGGCACGGAGCGGCCCCAGCCGGTCCTTGTAGTACTCCTCCAGGTATGGGCAACGTCGCACGCGAACCTACGATAGTCCACCGTGTTCAAGTTCAGCCGGACGGCCGATGCCATCGGCGCGACAGCTTCCAAGCTGGAAAAGACCCGGGTCCTCGCTGAGTACCTGCGCGAGTTGGAACCAGCCGACCTGCGCCTGGCCGCCGTCTGGATGACAGGCCGAGCTTTCAGCCCCAACGACCCGCGCGTCCTGAACCTCGGCGGCAGCACGATGTGGCGGGCGGTGCAGGCGTTGAGCCGCCTTGAGCCGGACGAGCTGGGCAGCACCTACTTAAAGTATTCCGACCCCGGTGACTGGGCCTTCGAGGTCCTGCAGGGTCGTACTCAGCCCCGCCCGACAGGACTCCAGGCTGTGGCCCAGGCCTTCGACCGGATCGCGGCCACGGGATCCCAACAAGCCAAGCTGGACGAGCTCACGCTCCTGCTCGACCGCCTCCAGCCCCTGGAGGCCAAGTACGTCGTCAAGATCCTGACCTCCGACCTCCGGATCGGCCTCCAGGAGGGCCTCGTCGAAGAGGCGGTAGCTCAGGCCTTCGGTTTGAAGCTGGACCAGGTCCGGCGCCTGCACATGCTGACTGGCGACATCGGCGAGACCGCCGTGCGCTGCCAGGGGGGCGAGGTCGACACCACCACCATCCAGCTCTTCAAGCCGGTCCGATTCATGCTGGCGACCGCGGTCGCCACACCGCAGGAGGCGATGGAACGGGTCGGCAGTGAAGCCAGGGGGGTGCGTCGCGAACGGCCGCCCGGAGCGACGCCTCAAGGGGGGAATCCCCCCTCAATCTGGACCGAGGAGAAATACGACGGCGTTCGCTGCCAGCTCCACAAGCAGGGCGACCGCGTCGCTCTCTACTCTCGCGACCTCCGCGAGACCACGCTGGCCTTCCCCGAGCTGGCCGAGGCAGCCGGGCGGCTGGCGCACGACGTGCTCGTCGACGGCGAGGTGCTCGGGCACCGAGGGGGCAAGGTGCTCCGCTTCTTCGAGCTGCAGCGGCGGCTGGGACGCAAGGAGGTCCCGGCCAGCCTCCGCCAGGAGGTCCCCGTCGCGCTGGTCGCTTTCGACCTCCTCTACCTCGATGGGGAGGCGATCCTCGACCTGCCGCTCAGAGAACGGCGCGCGCGCCTGGAGGGCCTTGGCTTTGAGCATCCTTTTCTCCTCGCACGCTACGAGACCGCGCGCAGCGCCTCCGACCTGGACCGCCTGTTCAAGGAGACCCGCGAGCGCGGGAACGAGGGCCTGATGCTGAAGAGCCCTGAGAGTGCGTACACGCCGGGCCGCCGAGGCATGGCCTGGCTCAAGCTGAAGCGGCCGCTGGCCACCCTGGACGTCGTGGTCACGGCGGTCGAGTGGGGTCATGGAAAGCGCCGCGGCGTGCTCAGCGACTACACCTTCGCGGTGCTCCACGAGGAAACGGGCGAGCTCGTCAACGTGGGCAAGGCGTACACGGGCCTGACCGACGCTGAGATCGCCGCGATGACGCAGCATTTCCTGCTGTCGACGCTGGTCGACCGCGGGCGGGTCCGGATCGTGCGGCCGGAGACGGTGCTCGAAGTCGCGTTCGACTCGATCCAGCATTCGGGGCGCCACAAGAGCGGCTACGCCCTGCGTTTTCCGCGCATCGTCCGCCTGCGGCCGGACAAGAGCGTGCAGGAGATCGACACGCTGGCAACGGTCGCCGCACTCTATGAGCGCTTCTTCGGCGCCGAATCCGAGACGACGCTGGAAGAGATCGCCGAGACGCCTGAGTGACTCGACAGTGAAGCTGACTTTCATGGGCACGGCCGGCGCCCGCTTCATGGTGGCCAAGCAGCTGGCCGCCTCGGGCGGTATCTACCTGGAGGAGGGAGACACCCGGTTGGCGCTCGATCCCGGACCGGGCGCGATCGTCCAGTACGCGAAGCGGAAGGTCGACCCAAGCCGCCTCCACGGCATTGTGGTGAGCCACCGACACCTCGACCACGCGGGCGACGTGAACGTGATGGTCGAGGCCATGACGGAAGGCGGGTTCAAGCGCCGCGGCCGGCTCTTCTGCCCGGGCGATGCCCTCGACGAGGACCCGGTCGTCCTCCAGTACCTTCGCGGGTTTCCGGAGGAGATCATCCGGCTCCAGCCGGAGACCCCTTACCAGGTCGGCGACATCCCGTTTACCACTTCGCCCAGACACATCCACGGGTCGGAGACGTACGGCTTCAAGTTCGGCGACCGGCTGGGCTGGGTCACGGACTCCGAGTACTACGAAGGTATCGCCGGGCAGCACGCCGCGGAAGTGATGGTCATCCACGTCGTGCTGCTGGAGCGCCGCCCCGGCCTGCCCCACCTCTGCCTGGATGACGCCGAGTCGATCATCAGCCAGGCCCGCCCGCGGCTGGCGGTGCTGACCCACTTCGGCATGACGATGTGGCGAGCGCGGCCCTGGGAGCTCGCCGCCCGGCTGGCCGAGAAGACGGGCATCGACGTCAAAGCGGCGCGCGACGGGATGACGCTCGAGCTTTGAGCAGTTCCCAGCGGCTGCTCAGCTTCGTGCTGGTGATTCTGCTGGCCGCGCTCGTGCTGCGGTTGGCGTTCCGCCGAGTGCCCCTTCCCTACCCGGTGCTGCTCGCTCTGGCCGGCGTTGGTCTCGGCTTCCTGCCGTTCCTGCCCAAGCAGAGCATCGGGGCCGACCTGATCCTGCTCGTCTTCGTGCCGGGGCTGGTCTTCGAGGCGGCGCTGGGCCTCGACCTCGACCAGCTCCGCCGCGCGCTGATCCCGGTCTCGCTTCTCGCCACCGCAGGAGTGATCCTCACGGTCGCCTTGATCGGCCTCGCGGCCCACTACGGGCTCGGCCTCAACTGGCCCAGCGCGTTCCTTCTCGGCGCCATCCTGGCCGCCACCGACCCCATCGCGGTAGTGACGCTCTTGCGCCAGCTGCGGGCGCCTGGCCGGCTGGTGGCGATCATGGATGGCGAGAGCCTCTTCAACGATGGCACCGGAGTCGCCGTCTTCTCGGCGGTGCTGGCCTCGATCGTGGCGGGTACGACCGGGATCGGTGACTTCCTCCTTCGGCTGGCGCTGATCGCGCTCGGGGGGGCGCTGGTCGGCGCCCTCGTCGGGTTCGTGGGCGTCGTGGTGGTCCGGATCTTCGACGAGGCGAGCTTCGAGATCATGGCGACCCTCGCCATCGCCTATGGCAGCTACCTGGCGGCGGATGTCCTGCATGTCTCGGGCGTGGTCGCCGTGGTCAGCGCCGGCGTCGTGGTGGCGCGCTTCGCGCCGCTTAAGGGAACCCAGCTGCTCGGCTTCTGGGGCATCCTTGCCTTCCTTCTCAACGCCGTCCTCTTCGTGATGGTCGGCACCGCGCTGCCGACCGTCGACGTGCTGGCCAACCTCGGCCTCGTGCTGCTCGCCTACCTGGTGATGTTCGCCACCAGGGCGGTGCCCGTATACGGGTTGCTCGCCGTCGCCGACCCGCGGGCTCGGGCAATCCCCTGGCGCTGGCGCCACCTCGTCTTCTGGGGCGGAATGCGCGGGGCGCTCTCGATCGCGCTGGCGCTCTCGGCCGCCGGTGTCGCGGCAGTTGATCCGCGCGTCCCAACGCTGGCCTACGGCGCTGTCTTGCTCTCGCTATTCGTGCAGGGCGGCCTGATCGAGATGGTGGCGAGCCGGCTCGGCATTGGCCAGGGCGCGCAGGCAGCCCAGCCATAACGCGACGATCGCCAGCGGCTGGGTCTCGGCCCAGAGCCGGAGACCCAGGTAGCTCGTGAAGTTGTCACCGATCGCGTTCAGGAAGAGCGCGTGGAAGGGCCCGACCAGGAACCAGGTCCCGAACGCGGCAACCAGAACCGGGGTGTCGAGACGCTGGAGGCCAAATCGAAGCAGGACCAGGATGGGCAGCAGCTCGAAGACCAGGTGGTAGTTGACCGTCAGCGTGAGCTGGGTGGCGGCCACCGCCGCGGCCACCTCGACCGCGCGACCGAAGCGATCGGCACGAGGCCGGGACCCGAGGAACCGCCAGGTCAGCAGCACGACCAGGATCGCGATGGCGAGTGCCAGCAGCCGGATGGCAAAGCCATCGGGAGCGCCGCCGCGGTAGAAGGTCTCCGGGTGCAACAGGCGTTCGATCACGCCGGCCGGGGCCGCGTTCTCGCGGAAGCCCGTGCCTTCGGAAAGTGCTGGCAGGACGCGGAGCAGATATTCGGGCAGGTACCAGGGCGCGGCCACCAGGGTCGCCAGGGCGCCCGCCGCCAGGGCGCCGGCGAGCAGGCGCCAGCGCCGGCCCCAGACCAGCAAAAGGCCGAGCGGGGCCTGGAGGAGCTTCACCGCGACGGAGAGACCGAGGGCGAGGCCGCCCCAAAGGCGGTCACCGCGCGTCCAGGCCAGCAGGAAGAGCCCGCTGACAAGGAGCAGCAGGAGATCGACCTGGTCCTTCCAGAGGTCCCCGCGCACCGGCAGGAAGCCGACCGTCAGGATGCCGGCCAGCGCCAGCTCCTGGCGGTCGCGGACGCCGATCGCGAGGTAGACGCAGCCGAGGAAGGCGAAGACGCAGAGCTGCAGGAAGACGAGGAAGAGGATCTCCGCCGGGCGCGTCCGGAGCGCGGCCAGCGGCTGCAGGAGCCACGCCCAGAGGGGCGGATAGATGTAAGTCTGATTGAACGCGTAGTCGGGGATCGCGCTCTTGAAGAACGCCGTGTACGGGTCGCGACCCGCCGAGAGGTCGCGGGCCGCGGTCAGGTAAACGTCGAAATCGGTGAAAGGCTGACCGGAGGCGATCGGCACGACGAGGGTCGACCAGAGGTGCTCCAGCCCGAGCGGGATCCCGGCCAGGGCCAGGCAGAGCCAGCGAAACCGGCGGTTGGCGAGCGGGCCCGGGCGGCGGGCCGACCTAGTGTGTCGAGGCAGAAGTTCGGACTGCAGATCGCGGCAGGCGGCCACCAGGACGCCGGTCTGGGCGTCGCTGCCAAGGCAGGGGTGGTCCGGGGCGGAATGCATCGTCTAGATGCCTGAGCACTCGGGCCGGGGCCCCTAACACAGGCAGCGGCGTCCAGAGCCGATGAGATGCCTCCGAATTTCTGACTCGGGACACTTAACTACCCGGCGGTGGCTGCGACGGCTGCGACCGGGACTGGCGGGCTCGAGATGACGCCGTCGATGAGGCCGTAGGAGATCGCCTCTTCAGGGGAGAGGTAGAAGTCGCGGTCGGTGTCCTTGTCGACCTTCTCGATGGCCTGGCCCGTGTGCTTGGCGATCAGCTCGTTGAGCTCCTGCTTCACACGCAGGATCTCCTTGGCGTGGATCTCCAGATCGGTTGCCTGGCCGCGCAACCCTCGCCCGCCGATGAGCGGCTGGTGAAGGTGGATACGCGCGTTGGGGAGTGCGAAGCGGCGGCCCTTGGCACCGGCCATCAGGATCACCGTCGCAAAGCTCGCCGCCATCCCGACCGCCACCGTCGAGATGGGGGGCTGGACGTACTGCATGGTGTCGTAGATCGCGAACCCCGACGAGACCGATCCGCCAGGTGAGTTGACGTAGATCTGGATCTCCTTCTCGGGGTCGTCCGCGGCCAGAAAGATGAGCTGGGCGACGATCAGGTTGGCGACCGTGTCATCGATCGGCCGGCCCAGCATGATGACGCGGTCGCGGAGCAGCCGCGAGTAGATGTCGAAAGCGCGTTCGCGGTTGCCGCCTTCGTTTTCGATGACGGTGGGGATGTAGGCCACTGGGCCAAGGAATCCTACCAGCCGCTCTATATTGGCTTCGATGCCAGTGGCCGCCGCGCAGGTGCTCACGCCGGCGGAGTTCTTCCAGGCCCTGCCCCTGAAGACGGCGCCCCGCCTCCCGCCCGTCCTGCGCACCTTCGAGTACTGGCGAATGGGCCGGCTCATGAAGTTCCATTACGGCCGGACGGACATCCATTTCGAGGCCTGGCACCACCTGCGGAGCGGGCGCCTCGAGGTCGGCCTCCACTTCGAGGGCCGGGCGGACCTGAACCAGACCGCCTTCGAGTTCTTCCGGGCGCGCATGGTCGCCGTCAAGGCGAGCCTGCCGAAGGCCGAGCTGGAGCCTTGGGACCGAGGCTGGACGCGACTCTACGAAACCCTCCCAGCTCCCGACCTCGACAGCGCCGTGCTGGACGTCGCTGCCGACTTGCTGGCCGCTTACCTCGCGACGCTCCAGCCTCTTGTCGAAGAATTCATCGAGGAGGCTTGTTAGTGGACTGTAACGGCCATTTGACGTGCATCCGACGTCCCAGGCCGCCGGGCGCCCTCCGGGCGCTGATGCCGGTGTTGCGGGGCCCGGCGCTCGTCGTCGCGCATCTTCGGATGCGCTCGTCGTCGCGCCACCCGCGCCTTGGCACCGACTGCCTGGGACGCCGGTCTCTGAGCCTCCGGCCTGCTACGCAAATGGCCGTTACGGTCCACTCTTGAACCCAGTCCAGGTCACCGCCGAGCTGGAGAGGTACATCTTCGACCTGCTCGGGCCCCGCGACGCTCCCTTCCGGGCGATGGAGGAGCATGCCGATCGGGAGGGCGTACCGATCGTCGGGCCCCACGAGGGCAAGCTGCTCTACCTGCTCGTGAAGCTCGCCCGCTCGAAGCGCATCCTGGAGCTCGGCGCCGCCACCGGCTACAGCGGCTCCTGGCTGCTGCGCGCGACGGCGGGCGGGTCGCTGGTCACCATCGAGCGCGACCCACGGCGGGCGGCGCTGGCCCGCGCCAACCTCTCAGCCGCCGTGCCCGACGGCGACGCGGAAGTACTGGAAGGGGATGTCTTCCAGGTGCTTCCCCACCTGGAGGGGCCATTCGACGCCTGCTTTAACGACCTGCTCAACTCCCTCGCCTCCGAGCAGGAGGTCGAGCGCCTTTTCATGCTTTCGCTCGAGAAGGTGCGGCCGGGCGGGTTGCTCCTTGCCGACAACGCGCTCCGTCAGGGTGAGGTGGCGGCGCCGCGCGGGCAGCAGGCACGCAATGTGGCCGCGTACAACAAGCTGGTGGCGACCACGCCGCGGCTCGAGAGCGTCATCGTCCCGATCCGAGACGGGCTCTCGATCGCGGTCGTCTCAGCTTGACGCGACCTTTCGCCGGCACCCCGGTGTAAATTTCGCGCGGGGAGGAGCGAAAAAAGAGGGCCAAGAGTGGGACGCATCTCCAGTCGAGCGTGGGCGGTTTCCGGCGTGGGCCTCCTGCTCATCCTGGTCGCCGAGGGGATACGGGCGAGCCACTCCGTCGGTCTCGCCTATTGGGGCGTCCTCTGGGTCGCAGGCTGGATCTGCCTCGTGGCGGGCATGGGGCTCGCCGTCGGGACCCGTCCCGGCTGGGCGGCGGCCGGCGTCAGCCTGGTCGGCACGTTGATCGCGGTGGCTCTCGCCACCCAGGGCCAGACCTCGTCGTTCGTGCTCTTTGCGAGCCTTGCGGTGCTCGGCATGGCAGTCGTGGTCGGCATGACGGTGCTCGTCAGCCTCGGCCTGCCCGTAGCCATTCGCGGTCAGCGCGCGCCCGCCTCGTCGGTCACCTTCGGTCTCGCCGGGATCGGCCTCATCGTTCTCGCCGGGGCTTTCTCACTACTCGGCAACGGCATGCCGCTCGGCTACGTCGCCTTCGCCTACGCGATCGGGATGCTGGGGATCGCGCTCAGCTTCGGGGCCCTCCACCTCCGCGACCGGGACTTAACAGGCTGCTGAAAAAGGGTTCCTGGGCCCTCCGGGCCGTGCGTCGGCGCTGAGTCGCCCTGACGGCCGATCCGTCAGTCGGCTCGTCCGGTCCTCACTCAGGCAGCTTCGGCTGCAATCCCTCCGGTCCTCCGTCGCCTTCGCCGGCTCGACTCGCCAGGATCGGGCTCAGCGCTCGACGCCCTTTTTCAGCACCCTGTTGACAGGCTGCTAGCCTGACCTGGGCTCTTCGCCCTCGATCCAGACCTCGCCGCCTTCGAAGAACTCCTTCTTCCAGATCGGGACGCTCTCCTTCAAGCGGTCGATCCCCAGCTTGCAGGCCGCGATCGCCTCGGCTCGGTGCGGGGCTGAGACCGAGACCACGACGGAGGCCTCACCGATCTCCAGCGTTCCGGTGCGGTGCGCCATCGCGATCCGCGTTTCCGGCCAGCGCGAGCCGATCTCGGCCGCGATCTTTCGCATTTCGGACACCGCCATCGCGGCATACGCCTCGTACTCCAGCCGCTCGGTGGAACGGCCGCGCGAGTTGTCCCGGACGACGCCGGTGAAAGTGCAGATCGCGCCCGCCTCCGAGCGGGCCACCGCGGCCTCCAGGCGACGGGCGTCGAGCGGTTCGGACGTGAGCTCGAAGAGCACGGGCGCGGCCGACGCGTCGCCGCCGCTGACGGGAGGGATGAAGGCCACCTCGTCTCCGTCGGAGACCGGCGCCTCCCAGACCGCCAGGGCCTGGTTGAGCGCGGGTCGAACCCACTCGGGGTTCGCTTCCAGAGCGGGATGCAGCCGTCGCAGAGCCGCGTAGGCGTCAAGCAAGGTCGCGCCGGCCGGCAGCTCGAGCGCGATCCGGCCGGCTCCCGCCTGCTCGCGCAGGCGCGCAAAGAGGAGGGCGGTGACGCGCACTGCGACCTTCATACCCGGACCTTATCGATGAAGACCTGGACGTCCTTCCCGGAGTCGAGGGCCCGCTCCACAGTGCCGCGCGTGCCGGCCGAAGCGCCGTCCCAGAAGGCGACCAGCACGTCGGCCTGATCGATCAGCCGCTGGTTTCTCTGCGCGGCGGCCCGGGCATCCTGCGCCTCCTCGAACGACGCCGCCACGCGGATCACCGGCAGGCCGCGCTCGCGGGCCGCTCGGGTGGCGGCCGCGTCCACTCCGCTGGCGCTGCCCGTCACGACCGTCGACTCGCGCGGAAGCGAGGCGACATACTCTGACACCCGGTTCAGGGCCGGGTAGCGGCGGCTGCCCACGATCGCGTAGCGGCGCTTCAAGCCAGGCTTGCGCCTCAGCCCGCGGCCGCGCCCTGGTCCCGGAAGCTCCGGTAGTACTCCTCGAACATTCCTTTCAGCTTGGCCGCCTGGCGGTCGTAAGCCTCGGCGTCCGCCCAGCGGCGCCGGGGGTCGAGGATCTCGGCAGGGACGTCGGGCACCGCGTCCGGGATGTGCAGGCCGAAAACGGGGTCCTCGTGCGTGGAGACCCCGTCCAGCCGGCCTTCGATCACGGCTCGCACGATCGCCCGGGTGTGAGCGATCGAGATTCGTTCGCCCGTGCCGTAGGCGCCGCCTCCCCAACCCGTGTTGAGCATCCAGACGCTGGTCCGATGCCGGTGCACGCGGTCGAGCAGCATCTCCGCGTAGGTGTCCGGCGGCAGGACCAGGAAGGGCGCCGCGAAGCAAGTGCTGAAAGTCGGCTCCGGCTCGTCGACGCCTCGCTCGGTGCCGGCGACCTTGGCTGTGTAGCCGCAGAGGAAGAAGTATTTGATCTGGTCACCTCGAAGCCTGGCCACGGCGGGCAGAACGCCGAAGGCATCCGCGGAAAGGAAGAGGACCTGGGCCGGGTGGATGGCACGCCCGCCGACGTCGACGCTCGGGATGAAATCGATGGGATACGCCGACCGGGTGTTCTCGGTCCTGGAGTCGTCGTCGTAGTCGGGGATCCGGGTGTCGGGATCGATCTCCACGTTTTCGAGGACCGCCCCGAAGCGGTTCGTCGCCGCGTAGATCTCCGGCTCGGCTTCGGCCGAGATGCGGATCGTCTTGGCGTAGCAGCCGCCTTCGAAGTTGAAAATCCCAGCCTCGCCCCAACCGTGTTCGTCGTCCCCGATCAGCGTGCGCGTGGGATCGGAGCTGAGCGTCGTCTTGCCGGTCCCGGAAAGACCGAAGAAGAGCGCCGAGTTACCCCGCTCGCCGTAGTTCGCCGAGCAGTGCATCGGCATGACGCCAGCCTCCGGCATCAGGTAGTTGAGCACCGTGAAGATCGATTTCTTGATCTCGCCGGCGTAGCGCGTGCCGCCGATGATGACCATCCGCTTGGCAAAGCTGAGGAGCACGAATGTCTCGCTGTGGGTGCCATCGGCTTTCGGGTCGGCGCGGACCGAAGGCAGCGCCATGACGGTGAAGTCAGGATTGAAATTGACCCGCTCCTTGAGCGGCGGGCGGATGAAGAGGTTCTGCGCGAACAGCGAGTGCCACGCGTACTCGGTGATGACCTGGACCTTCAGCCGGTATTGCGGATCGGCGCAGGCGTAGAGATTCTGGACGTAGACCTCGTTGGCGACGCAGAAGTCCACCATCTTGTCGAGCAGACCCCTGAATTTCGACGGGGAAAGGCGCTGGTTCCCGGCCCACCAGGCGTCGTCCAGGAGGTGGCCTTCGCCGACCAGGAACTTGTCCTTCGGGGACCGCCCGGTGTGCTGCCCAGTCTCGGCGACCAGGCTTCCGGGAGCCGCGATCTGCGCCTCGCCGTTCCTGATGGCGTGCTCATAGAGCTCGGCCGGGGAGAGGTCCATCCAAACTCGAACGCGGGACCCGAATCCCAGCCGATCGAGCAGCTGGGTCTCGACCATCTGCATCGTCAATCTCCATGGTACATAGCGGCCCGCGAGCCTCCAGCCCCCGAGGCGCTCGGCCGGCCTCACTGCTGAGGCGTAGCATGTGGGCGGGTTCGAAGCTACCCCTGCCGTCAGAGGTCGGCGCGCCGCGCCGGCGCGCCGCCATTGAGGAGGCTGGAAGATGGCAAAGTACGCGTTTCAAGGCGGATACACGACCGAGACCTGGGCCCGGTTCATCCAGAACCCGGGCGACCGCTCTGCCCCAGTCCGGCGAGCCGTCGAAGCAGCCGGAGGCAAGCTGGAAACGCTTTACTGGTCCTTCGGCGAGGATGACTTCCTGGTCATCATCGACTGCCCGAGCGACATCGCAGCGGCAGCAGTCGCCGTCGCGGTCGGTAGCAGTGGTGCGCTTCGGAACACGCGCACAACGAAGCTGATCGAGGCCGACGAAATGAGCCAGATCCTCGAGAAGGCGAAAGCGGTCGCTGGAGCCTACGTACCGCCTGGCGCGAGGGAACCGGTCCGGGCCTGAACCCGGCTAAGTTCTAGCGGCGGGCGCCGATCCGCCGGGGCGCCCGTCCGGCCACGTAGTCGACCAGGATGTACTCGCCCAGCCGCTCCGGCTGGACGAAGAAGGCGCGGCCCTTGTTCAGCTTGGTCACGCGGTTGATGAACTCGGTCAGGTAGGGGCCCCGCTCGAGCATGAAGGTGTTGATCACGATCCGGTCCCGCGTACACCGCTGGACCTCTTTCAGAGTCTCCTGAATGGTCCTGAAAGTGGGCGGGTAAGCGAAGTACACCCGGCCGTTGTCGAGGTGGGCGGTCGGCTCCCCGTCCGTGACCATGATCACCTGCTTGTTGCCCCGATGCCGGGCGAGCAGTGAACGGGCCAGCTGAAAGCCGTGCTGCATGTTGGTGCCGTAGACGTAGTCGTTGAGCGTGATCTGGGGGAGCGCCTCGGGCTTCAGCTCGACCGCCTGGTTGGAGAACCCGACCACATAGAGCTTGTCGCGCGGGTACTGGCTGCGGATCAGCGCGTCGAGCGCCATCGCGACCTTTTTGGCCGCCAGGAAGCAGCCACGCAGGAACATGGAGCGGCTCATGTCGACCATCAGCACGGTGCAGGCCTGGCTCGAGTGGTCGGTCTTGCGGACGACGAAGTCCTCAGGGTCGATGCTGATGGGCACGCCGGGGCCCTCGCGCTCGAGAGAGTTGAAGAGCGTCTCCTTCAGGTCGATCAGGAACGGGTCGCCGTACTCGTAGGCCTTCAAGTCCTCGCCGGCCTCGGTGCCGACCCCGGTGAAGAAGGTGTTGTGCTGGCCGATCTGGCTCTTGCGGAGCCGGTCGAAGATCTCCTTCAGCGCGTTCTGGCCGATCCGCCGCATCCCCTTCGGCGTCAGCTCCAGGCGGCGGTCCTTCTTCTCCAGGTAGCCCGCCTTCTCGAGCAGCTCGGTGACGCGCTTCAGTTGGTCGATCGACTGGCGCGCCTCAGGGCCCAGGAGCTGCTCGGCGAGGCCGCGGTCGACGTCGTCCAGCCGGAAGCTGCCCCGCTCCAGCTGCGACTCCAGTCGGTCGACGCCCTGGAGGCGGTCCATGAGGCCCATCGCCTGCTGCAGGCTCATGGGCTCGTCCCCGAAGAATGGGTAGCGTTCGGAGAGGTCCGAGGGCGGAAGCATCGACTCCATCAGACCTCCAAGCCGGGCCAGCTCCAGCCGCAGGGAGTCGTCCTGGAGCAGCTCGTCCATCATCCGGGCGAGCTCCTCGCGCGCCTCCGGCGACATGCTGCGCAGGAGCGACTGCATCTGCGCCATCTGCTGCTGGAGATGCTCCATCAGCTGATCCAGCGTCTCGATCCCGGGCGGGAAGAAGTGGCCGTACTTGTCCATGAAGGACTTGAAGTCGGGAGTCAGGCCCTGGGCTCGCTCTTCAAGCATCTTGTTGAGCGCCCGCACCATGTCGCGGATCTCGGAGAGGTCCTGGCCCTGCATCCGCTGCAGGCTCTGCTTCATGCCCTGGAACATCTGATCGAGCACCTGCTGCTGCAGCTTCTGCAACAGCTTCTCGAACTTCTCGCGAGCGGCCTCGTCCATGAACTCGTAGTTGCGCAGCTCCTTCACCCGGCCGCCGAGGTCGTCAGGGACGCGGTCGAGCTGGTCCTGGCGCTGTTTGGCCATCCGCTCCAGCAGCTTCCTCTGCTCGGGCGCGGCCTCCCGGACCTTGCGCTCGATCCCCATCCGCTCGGCGTCGATCACGTCCTGCAGCTGCTCCTTCAGGTCGTCGACCACGCTGTCGAGGTCGAAGCGGGCCAGCTCCCGTTCGCGCATCTCGTGAAGCTGGCGGGAGAGCTGGTCGAGCCCCGGCAGCTCCGGAGTGCCCCAGCGGTAGAGGCGCTGCAGCGCGCCCATCAGGTCGCCGTGGCTCATGAGGTCGTCGGAGATCGACTCCAGGATGCTGTCGGCGTCGAGTGGGAAGGGGGTCTGGCTCCCGTCCCACTTCGAATAGCGGTAGCGGCTCGGGCTCACGCTCACGACGCGACTCTACCGCTAATGCCGACTAATGCTTGAAGAGGCCCATCAGCTCGGCTTTGTCCAGGGTGTTGAAATGGAGCTGGAAACCGACGACCGCACAGCTGGTGTCGGCCGTGACCGGCAGGCTCTCCTCCTTCACGGCAAACACCGTGAAGAGGTACCGGTGGGGATGGTCGCCCTGCGGGGGACAGGGACCCGCGTAACCCGGCTGTCCGGTGTCGTTTCGCATCTGCACGGCGCCGCTGGGCAGGCCGCCACCGGCCGGCTGGCCGGCGTCGAGCGGCAGCTCGGTGACGTTGGCGGGGATGTTGGCGACCGCCCAGTGCCAAAAGCCGCTGCCAGTCGGCGCGTCCGGGTCGTAGCACGTCAGCGCGAAACTCTTGGTCCCCGGCGGCGCGCCGGACCAGGCCAGCTGCGGCGACCGGTTGGCGCCGTCGCAGCCGAAGCCGTAGTCGGTGGAGAGCACGTGGTCCATCGACAGGTAGTCCCCGTCCTCGAAGTTCGTGCTGGTCAGCTTCATTGGCTGTCCTCCTCGACTCAATCGCTGGGCGGCCTGACCTCGGCCCAATTCCCAGAGGTCAGGAAGTCGATGAAGCTGGCCACCGGCTTTGCGAGCCGGCTCCGCTTCAGGTGCACGATGTTCCACTGGCGGCGGACGGGGAATCCCTCCACGTCGAGCACGACCAGGCGGCCGCCGGCCTGCTCCAGCGTGATCGCGTAGCGGCTGATTGCGGCCAGTCCCAGGCCGGACTCGACAGCGTGCTTGATGGCGCCATTGCTGCCGAGCTCCATCGCCACGGCGAGGTTGACGCCCACCCGGCGGGCCGCCTTCTCGACTGACCAGCGGGTGCCGGATCCCTCCTCGCGCATGATGAAGGGCTCGTCCCTCAAGTCCTTCAGCGTCAGGCTCAGGCGGCCGGCCAGGGGATGGCCCAGGGGCGCGATCACGACCAGCTCGTCGGAAAGGAACGGGATCACCTGCAGGTCGGGGTTCTTCAAGGTCGGCCCTACGATGGCGAGGTCGAGGTCGTTCTTCAAGACGTCCTCCTGGACCTGGCCGCGATTTCCGATCTCGAGCGAGATGACAAGGCCCGGGTGAAGGCGCTTGAAGGCCCCCAGGGCGACCGGGATGACGTAGATCCCGACGGTCGTCGAAGCCCCCACCTTGAGCGTGCCCCGTTCCAGGCCGTGCATCTCCTCGAGTGCGATCGAGGACTCGTCGATCAGGTTCAGGATCCGGCGCACGTAGCCATAGAGGAGGTGGCCGGCCTGGGTCAGCTCGACGTGCTTGCCCAGGCGGTCGAGGAGGTCCATGCCGATCGCCCGTTCCAGCTCCTTCACCTGGTAGGAGACCGACGGCTGGCTGAGCTTCAGGTCGTGGGCGGCGGCGCTGAAGCTCAGCCGGTCCGCCACAGCCTTGAAGACGCGCAGCTGGTGGAGCGTGATGTTGCGCTCGAGTGCCAGCGGCGTCGAGCGCGGGGAGCGGCCGCGGGTGCGGGGCATGCCTCTCCTGTATACCGATAATTGGGCAGTGGCGCAGCGTAAGCCCAAGCCCTCCCTCTCCCCTGTCCGCCGGACGCGCCGGGCTCTTCCCAACCTGGAAGCCCCCGCCCTGGAGCGGGCGACGGTCGCCGAGCAGAAGATCAATCAGTTCCGCAAACGTCGTTATGACGCGATCCACACAGGGGTGGAGCCGAAGGGCCGGCTCTCGGCCCGCGCGCGCATCGACCTCCTTCTCGACCGTGGCAGCTTCGTCGAGCTCGACCTCTTCGCGATGCACAGGGCCCGCGGTTTCGGGATGGAGGAGAGACGAGTCGCAGGTGACGCCATGGTGGCGGGATTCGGGACTGTCGAGGGTCGCCCAGTCTGCGTTTACGCCTATGACGCGACGGTGCTGGGCGGTTCGCTCGGCGAGGTCACCGCCGAGAAGGTCATCAAGGTCCAGGACATGGCGCTCCGCAACCGAGTACCCATCATCGGGATCAACGACTCGGGCGGCGCCCGGATCCAGGAGGGCGTGGCCGCGCTCGCCGGCTACGCCTCGATCTTCTATCGCAACGTGAGGTCCTCGGGCGTGATCCCGCAGGTCTCGGTCATCGCCGGGCCGGCCACGGGCGGCGCGGTGTATTCGCCCGCGATCACCGACTTCATCTTCATGGTGCGCGGGGTCGGGCACATGTTCATCACCGGCCCGGAGGTGGTCCGCGCCACGACCGGCGAGCGCGTCACCTTCGACGACCTCGGCGGCTCCGAGGTGCACGGCACCAAGTCCGGAGTGGCGCACTTCATGAGCGCCAACGAGCGCGAGTGCGCCCGCGACGTGCGGCGCCTGCTCTCCTACCTACCCTCCAACGCCGCGGAGCGGCCCCCGTACCGGCCCACCGCCGACGATCCCGAGCGGGCCAATGAGGCGCTGCAGACGATCATCCCGGAGCGTCCGAACCTGCCTTACGACATGCGGAACGTCGTGCTGCAGGTCGTTGATCGGAGGGGTGCGGTGGGAGCGGGCTCCGCCCGGCCCGCCGCCTCGAGGGGAGCCCTCTCCCCTCCAGAAGATGCCGAGTGGATGGAGGTGCAGCCGTTCTTTGCCCAGAACATCGTGGTCGGGTTCGGCCGGCTGAACGGCCACGTGATCGGGGTGGTCGGCAACCAGCCGCGCGTGCTGGCCGGCGCCATCGACATCGACGCTTCGGTCAAAGCAGCCCGCTTCATCCGCTTCTGCGACGCCTTCGGCATCCCGGTGATCTCCTTCGTGGATGTGCCCGGCTACCTGCCAGGGACGGCTCAGGAGCACGGCGGCATCATCCGGCACGGCGCCAAGCTGCTCTATGCCTACGCAGAGGCGACGGTGCCCAAGCTGACGGTGATCACGCGCAAGGACTACGGCGGCGCCTACTGCGTCATGTCCTCCAAGCAGCTCGGCGCGGACCTGAACCTGGCCTGGCCGACCGCCGAGATCGCCGTGATGGGCCCCGAGGCGGCGGTGAACCTGATCTACAGACGCGAACTCGTCGCGGCGAAGAACCCCGACAAGCGGCGCAAGGAGCTGGTCGCGGACTACGTGGAGAAGTTCGCCAACCCTTACGTGGCCGCCGAGCGCGGGTACATCGACGACGTGATCGAGCCCCGAGAAACCCGCCGGATGCTGATCAGAGGCCTCGAGCTCTGCCTGACCAAGCGCGGCGACGCGCCTCCCCGCAAGCACGGCAACATCCCCTTATGAGCACGATCCAGAGGATCGATAACGTCGGGGTGGCGGTCCGCGACCTCGGGCGAGCCGAGGACTTCTACACGCGGCTCGGATTCACTGTCAAGGACCGGGAGCAGAGGTCGCTGACAGTGGCCGCCGGCGATGCTCGCCTCTGGATCTTCCAGACCTCGTCCAGTGAGCAACCCGCCCGGCGAGATCCTGACCTGATGGGGAACCCGCCCGGAGTCGACCACCTGAGCCTCTGGGTCGGGGACGTGGACGCGGCGCAGGGGCAGGCCCAGGGGCGCGGCCTGGAGTTCGAGGGAGAGCCGGGCGACACCGAGTGGGGTTTCCGGATGGTCGGCCTGACCGACCCGGACGGTAACCGCATCTATCTGCTGGGCGACCTGAAAGGCGCCTCCGGCGCCTCTTAACAGGGCCTCTTTTTCGCGGCTCTCTTCTTCCCTAGAATCTGGCCACCGTTTCCGCCTACGAAGGAGCACAGACATGGCTACCGTACCGTCAAGCCTTCTCGTCGATCCCTGGACGCCGCCCGTGCGGATCGTCGCCTCGCACCGCCGGCGGCGAACGGTCCAGGCGCGCTTGCGCAGTGGGGTATTGGAGGTATTGGTCCCGGCTTCCATGTCGGTGCGCGAGCAGAACCGCTGGGTGGAGGTCATGCGCGAGCGAATCGAGCGCCAGATCCAGCGCGCCCAGCCGACGGACGAGAAGCTCGAGCGGCGGGCGCACCTGCTGAACCGCCGGATCTTCGGCGGCCGCCTGCGCTGGAACTCGGTCGCGTACGCCGAGCAGGATCGACGCTGGGGCAGCTGCAGCTTCACGGCCGGCGTGATCCGGATCTCGCGGAGGGCCGAGCAGCTGCCGCCCTTCGTGCTCGACTACCTGCTCGTCCACGAGCTCGCCCACCTCGAGCACGCCGAGCACGGGCCGGCGTTCTGGGAGCTCGTCAACCGCTACCCGCTGACTGAGCGGGCACGGGGTTACTTGATGGCGATCGATCACGGTCTGGCTTCCGGCGACGATCCGGACGACGAACCGGAGTATTGAGCGGCCTCTCTCCACCCCTCCGGAGGGAGGCGTCCGGCCGTGTTTACGAAGTCAGCAGGATCTTGGTGGCTTCGCGCTCCGCGAACATCCGGTAGGCCTCTTCGCCCTCCTCCACCTTCATCCGGTGGCTGACGACCACCGCAGGGTCCAGCCGCCCCGCCTTGATCAGGTCAAGCAGCGGGCGCATGTAGGGCGGCACGTTGCAGAGGCCGCCTGTGTAGGTGAGGTCGTTGAACCAGACGTGCATGTAGGGAAAGTCCTGCTCAGTCGCCTCCGGCACTCCCACGACCGAGACCGTGCCGCCATGGCGGACACTGTGCAGGGCGATTTCGATGGTGGCCGGAAGTCCCACGCATTCGATGCTGCGGTCGGCGCCGTAGCCGCCGGTGACCGACTTGATGTGCTCGGCCGGGTGTACTTCCGCACCGTTGATCCGAATCGCGCCCAACCCTTGCGCCACCTCGAGCCTGCTGTCCACGCGATCCACGACGAATACCTGGGCGGCGCCGAAGAGCTGTGCCGACATGACCGCCATCAGCCCCACGGGGCCGGCGCCGACGACGGCCACCGTGTCGCCCGGCTCGATGCCCGCCCGCTCGGCGCCGAAGTAGCCCGTGGCCAGGATGTCGCCCACGAAGAGCGCCTGCTCGTCGGAGACGCCATCCGGGATCGGCTCCAGCGTGTGGTTGGCGAGGGGCGCCACCACGTACTCAGCCTGGCCGCCGCCCAGGTTGCCGAAGTACTCGCCGTGGCCGAAAACGCCCTTGCGCTCGCATTGCGAGAACCACCCCCGCCGGCAGTAGAAGCAGTGCCCGCAATAGCTGAAGAAGCAGGCCACCACGCGATCCCCCGGCTTGACGCGGGTGACGTGCTGGCCGACCTCCTCGACCACGCCCGAGAACTCGTGGCCGAGGATGGCGCCCGGGTTGACCGGGGTGCGCACGTTGTAGATATGGAGGTCGGACCCGCAGATGGCGCTGACCGTGACCCGGACCAGGGCCTCGTCGGGACCCTGGATCGCTGGCTTTGGCACGTCGTCGACCCGAACCTCTCGTTCGCCCTGGAAGGTGACCGCTTTCATTCTGCAGCCCGATTCTACCGGCGGCCTCCTGGCCTCAGGGGGGCTTTACGGCTGCAGCCATAGTGCGTATAGTGATAAAAGCTTTATCACTATTTAGGCTGCGTGCGCGTACGCGGTCGGGAGGTTCAACAAGCGATGCAAGAGATGCTCTGGGTGGCCGTCGTCGTGGTGGCGGTGCTGTTGGTCGTGGCCTTCATGGTGAGAGGCGTCAGCAACCGTCGCGGACGGCCTTCCTTCCGGACCAGGTCTCTGCCCGTAGGCTACTTCAGCGCCTACCAGACCCGGATCCAAGAACTGCAGGCGATGTTCGTCAATCAGCCCCGGGAGGCGGTGGCAGGGGCCAAGCACATGGTCGACGACCTCATGATGAGACTCGGATACCCGACCAGGCTCGATGAGCGCGAGCGCATGCGCGACCTAGGGCACGTGGACCGCCGGCTGGCCGATCACTACAAGACCGGCCTGACGCTCAAGTCTGATTCCACCACGGAAGACCTGCGGCGCGCGCTCCAGCACTACCTGGATCTCGCCCGCGGCCTCATGGACCGGGCGCAGCCCGAGCATGAGGAACCGGCCGGCCGCCGCGAGATCGCCGGCTGACAAACCCCTAGCCTCTAAAAGGGCCGGGCCTCACGGCTCGGCCCTCTATCTTTCTTTCGGACAAGTGCGCCTGAAGAACTCCGTCGTGCTGGTCACGGGCGCCTCGAGCGGGATCGGAGAGGCCAGCGCTCTCGCCTTCGCACGGAGCGGCGCCCGCCTTGCCCTCTGCGCCCGCCGGCTGGAGCGGCTGCAAGCGGTGGCGCGACGCTGTCGCGAGCTTGGCTCGCCCAAAGTCAGCACCAAGCGCGTGGATATCTCGAAACCGGCCGAAGCCCGCGGTTTCGTCGCCAGCGCCCTACGCGACTTCGAGAGAGTGGACGTCCTCGTCAACAACGCCGGAACCGGCTGGTCCGGGCACCTGAAGGACATGCCGGAGGAGACGATCCGGCAGCTGATCGACACCAATCTGCTGGGCATGATCTGGACGACACAAGCCGCCCTGCCGGCGATGATCGCGGCCCATCGCGGGGTGATCATCAACGTCGCCTCCGTTGCCGGCTACCGGCCAACTCCCTACTCGGCGGTCTACGGCGCCACCAAGCACGCCGTGGTCGGCCTCTCGCACGCCCTCCGGGGGGAGCTCAGCGGGACCGGGGTGAAGGTCTGCGTGGTCTACCCGTACATCACCCGGACCGAGATGGTTGGCAAGGCGGCCGGACCCACCTACTCGGCGGATTGGGTCGCCAGGCTGATCGTGCGCACCGCCCGGCTGCCGCGCCGGGACGCGATAGTCTTCCCGCTCCGCGTCGCCCACCTCCTGGAGCCTGTCTTCGGGGGGTTGCTCGACCACGCCATCGGCGAGGTGCGCCGCAAGGGGGAACCCGAGCTCAAGGCATGACCCCGATCTGGGTGGTCGTCGTACTGGCCTTGCTCGCGGCCGGGATGCACGGGACCTGGAACGTGATGCTGAAAGGGTCGGCCGATCCCCTGCCGACGTCCACGCGAGCGGTGGTGGCTTCGGCGTTGGCCGTCACGCCGCTCGCACTGGCGGCCTGGCTCTTGACCGGTCGGCCCGGCCTGCCCGCGGTGACCTTCCTCATCATCGCTTTCTCGGCCCTGGCGGAGCTCGCCTACTTCAACTTCCTCTCCCGCGCCTATCAGATGGGCGAGCTTTCCGTCGTCTATCCGGTCGCCCGCGGCACCGGCCCCCTGATCGCGGTGGGCGCCGGCCTGCTGATCCTTAGGGAGCGGCTGAGCGCGCCCGAGATGTTGGGCGTGCTGGCCCTGCTGGCCGGCATCTGGGCCGTGCGCCGGCCGGGAGTCGGTCCGGCGGTGAGGCTGGCGCTCCTGACCGGCCTCATGATCGGGACCTACACGGTGCTCGACCGGATCGGCGTCCGAATGGGCCCACCCTGGCTGTTCGCCTACTGCCTCTGGGTCGCCAACGGCATCGCCCTCGCCGCCTGGACCCGCCTCCGGCCCCTGCGGCTCCGCGAGCCTCGAGCCTGGGCCAACCCGCTGGCGATCGGCCTCCTGATGACGGGCGCCTACTTCCTGACCCTGTTAGCGCTCGCGATCGCGCCGGTGGCAGTGGTCGCGCCGCTGCGCGAGTCGGCGATCGTGCTGGTCAGCGCGTGGGGGGTCTGGCGGATGCGCGAGCGGCGCGGGGTCTGGCTGCGTCTGGGCGGGGCGGTTGCCATCCTGGCAGGGATTGCCCTCCTCGCCCTCACCTGAAGCGCGCATTTCTAAGCCAGCAAAGTGCCTGGTTCTCAGGGCGCTGATCTTCTTTATTCGGTGCGGGCCACTCGGCCCGCGTGCCGCGCGCTGCGGCGCGCGAGTCTGCAAGGAAGGGCCTTTACGTTCTGAACCGGGTCCAACGTTAAGCGGCCATTCCGAAAGGAGGCACGGCCTTTACGTTCTGAACCGGGTCCAACGTAAGAGGGCCTCCCCCCACCTGGAGGAAGCCCTCTCTTGCTATCCGGTCTCGGTACGTTTAGTGGGCCGACGCGGTCCGCGTCTTGGGCGCGAACACCGCCCCCCGGATCGTCCCGACCGCCCAGTCGACGAGCACGCCGACCAGCGCCGCAATCAGCGCCGTCAGCGGGTGCAGGTGGCCGAACTGCGGGCCGAGCTGCGCGTATGTCTCGCCGAAGACGATGGCGATGAACGGGAATGCCGCGGTGCGCCAGATCGTGTCCTGTGACCTACCGAGGATGAGTCCGTACCAGAAAAGGCCCAGTCCGTAAGCGACCGCGCCCATGAGGACGACTGTTCCGAGATCCATGTGCTTGATGCACCTCCTGATTTGCGCGAGGCCCTCTCTAAAAGCCTCGACACATACACCTAAGCGAGCAGCCTTGCGCGAGTTACGGCGGAGTTACAATGCCGCAGCTTTGCGGCGGGGGCCCCTGTTTTACGTGACCCACTGGTACACGTTCCGGACAGTCGTCGGAGTGGTCCTCGCTCTGCTCATCGCGGGCGCCATGTTCTGGCTCTACACGCAGCCGGCTCGGGTCCCTTTCCACCCCGAAGACCGGTTGCTGGCGACCGACGACCCGCCCGACCCCAACGTGGTCATCGTCGGCATCGACGACCGGAGCATCGCCGGCTTCGGAGCCCACGGCGAGTACCCCTTCAAGCGCGACCGCTACGCGACAGTGCTTGACAACCTGAAGGCGGCCAACGCCGCCGTCGCCGCCTTCGACATCCAGTTCAGCGAGGACTCCACGCCGGCCGGCGATGACGCATTCGCCACCGCCATCGGCCAGGACAAACTGCCGGTCGTTCTCGCCTACGGTCAGTCCGACCTTCAATCGGCCGGGCCAGGCCTGGTGCGGATGAAGAACACCGGAGCCATCGACCGGCCGCTGGACAAATTCGTCTGCGGCAATCCCAAAGCGCTCCCGGGGTGCAAGCCTGTTGCCCAGCTCGGCAGCACCGCGATCATCAACGACCCCGACAAGATCGTGCGATTGATGCCGATGTTCGTGCAGACTCCGTGTCTCACCAAAACCGCGGCCGACGAATGCATTCCCGGGGTGCTGAACCCGATCAGCTTCGTCGCCTACCGGCAGCTGGTCGCCGGCACGTCACTGCCTCTGACCTACACGACGCAGGGCGCGTATTTCGGTGCGATTTGGACCAAGCCTCTGTGGACCGACGACCACGGCCTGTCGGTGATCGACTACCAGGGTGGCCCGAGCGCCGAAGGCGGTTGGTTTCAGCGTCACCGCCAGTACTTGAGCTTCGGCGATGTCTACTACAACAAGTTCGACCGCTTGGCGGTCGCCGGCAAGATCGTCCTGATCGGCTCCTACAGCGCCGCCGGCGTGCACGATGAGCAGCAGACGCCCAGCAGCAACGGCGCGGTCATGCCCGGAGTCGAGCTGCAGGCGGCCATGATCCAGACCCTCAACTCGATCAACCAGTCGAAGTTCCTGCAGCCGGAGCCGGCGAGCTGGATTCTCGCGAGTCTGCTGATCCTCTGTCTCCTGCTCGGCGTCCTGCTGCCTCGACTTCCGGCTCACTTCGGCCTCGCTTTGACGATCGGCGCGATCCTCGCTTACACGGGTGGCTGGCTCCTGCTCCAGGCCGTCTTCAACTTCGGCCTGGTGCCCAACCTGCTCGAAGTCTGGCTCGCGCTCGGCCTCACCTACGCGGGGCTGATGGCCTACCGCTTCCTCTACGAGGAGCGGGAGAAGCGGAAGGTGAAGAGCATCTTCGGGCTCTACCTGAAGCCCGAGCTCGTGGATGAGCTGAGCCGGAGCCGCAGCCTCGACGAGATCCCGCTGGGGGGCGAGCGGCGCGAAATCAGCCTGCTTTTCGTCGACATCCGCGGGTTCACCTCGATGTCAGAGGGCATGGACGCGGAGGACGTGTTGAAGGTCCTCGACGTCTACCTCGAAGACCTGAGCCGGATCGTCTTCAAATGGGACGGCACGCTCGACAAGTACGTCGGCGACGAGATCATGGCGATCTGGAACGCGCCCGCCCCACAGGCCGATCACGCGCTCAACGCGGTGCGCTGCGCCTGGGAGATGGTGATGCGCATGCCGGAGGTGAACGAGCGGCTCCAGGCCAGGGGTTTGCCAGAGGTCCAGTACGGGATCGGCGTCAACAGCGGTCCCGCCTCCGTCGGCCAGATGGGCTCACAAAACCGGCGCACGTATACGGCTATCGGCGACACCGTGAACACCGCCGCGCGCTTCTGCGGCGCCGCCGGCCCGACGCAGATCCTGATCGGCCAGAGCACGCGCGACCTGGTCCAGGATTACGTCGCGGTGGACGTGGTCCCGGGACTGCAGCTGAAGGGCAAGAGTGCGGAGAAGTTCACCGTTTACCGGATCACGGCCATCCGCGAGTCGCCCGGCTCACCGTGGGTGACCGCGCCTGGGCTAAAGAATGTCTCCGAGGCCGGCGTCGACCAGAAGCACAGTGTAATCGGCGCGGAAGCGAGGTTCGCGAACGAGAGCGAGCCCATCACCCACTAGACCCGGCAGAGGTCTCGGGCGCGGCTCCCTCCACTAGCTTTTTGGGGCTTTTGGCGGGATAATCCCGGAGGTTTCATTTCAGTATCTCCAAGTCAGACTGGAGGGTCTCTATGCAACAACCACCGCCTTCCATGCAACCGCCGCCGCAGGGGCCACAACCCTCGGCGGCGAGCACCGGGATGGACAAGAAGACCGCCGCTCTACTCGCCTACCTGGTGACGTGGGTGACGGGCATCATCTTCATGTTCGTCGGCAGGAGCGACCCGGACATCAAGTTCCACGGCGCACGGTCTCTCGTGATGTTCCTGCCACTTCAGATCATTTGGTATCTGGCCAGCCTGCTCCCCGAGGGCATCGCTTTGATCCTCGGCTGGGTCTTCGCGATCGGCTACCTGGTCCTCTGGATCTACTGCCTCTACAGCGCCTGGACGCAGAACGGCGCCAGGTTCAACATCCCCATCCTGAGCGGCGTCGTCGACCCGCTCGCCGAACAGGTGGCGTCCAAGGTCTAGGCCAGCTCAACGTCAAGCTTCCGGGAGGCCCCAGGCCGGGGCCTCTTTCCTTTTTCAGCCGCGCTTCAGGCGGCTCAACGCCGAGAGGATCCCGGCGCGCAGCGCGTCCCGCTCGCGGCGCGCGTCAGCCAGGTCCTCACGAAGGCGCTGCACCTCGACCTCGAGCGTATGCAGGCGGGGGTCCGGCTTGCCGACGCGCAGCTTCGCTTCGTCGATCTCCATCCGATAGCGAGCGACGTCGACCTTGAGCTTGCGGTTCTCGTCCAGCAGCTGCTGGACGATCCCTTCTGAGCCCATCAGAGGATGACCCTCAGTCCCGATACCGGTCGGGGTCGACCGGGCGGCAGAAGCCGGGCTGAAATTCGCGCAGGCGGAGGTGCTCCATCTCGCCGCGAACGAACCGCGCCTTGATCTCGAGGCCCGGCAGGCCGCGCACCATCCCGCTCGTCGTGCTCTCGTCCTCGTATGGAAAGCGATAGAGGTTGTAGTGGTCGACGAGCAGGCAAAGCCGAAGCGCGCTCGAACCGTCCGCCTGCTCCACGTTCTTGTAGCAGGGGACGACCCGCCGGGCGAGGTCGCTGATCTTGAAGCCGTCGACCTTCTGCAGGATGTAGTCGATCGGCGAACGCATCAAGCGAAAATGCTACGTGGATTGGACCTCGACTTGAGCGCGGACCAGGCGGCGCTCCAGCGCGAGATGCGCGACTGGCTCGAATCCAACTTCGAGAGCCGGTTTGCCGAGCCCACGCCAGAGGCGTCCCGGGCCTGGCAGCGGCGCCTTCAGGAGGGCGGCTGGGGGGCGCCGACCTGGCCGGTCGAGCACGGCGGTCGGGGCGCGGGGCCGATCGAGGCCCACCTGATCGCGCAGGAGCTGGAGCGGGCGGACGCGCCGCGACCGATCACGGTGATCGGGATCGGCTGGGCGGGTCCCGCGATCATCGCCCACGGCAGCCCCGACCAGAAGCGCCGCCTGCTGCCCAGGATCCTGGACGGCAGCGACCTCTGGTGCCAGCTTTTCAGTGAGCCCGACGCCGGCAGCGACCTGGCCGGACTGCGCACGCGCGCCGAGCAGAAAGACGGGCGCTGGGTCTTGAGCGGCCAGAAGATCTGGACCAGCTTCGCTCAGGAGGCCGACCTCGGCATCCTCCTCGCGCGCACGGACCCCAGCTCGGTACGCCAAGCGGGCATCACCAGCTTCGCTTTCAAGATGCGCCAGCCTGGCGTCGAGATCCGCCCGATCAAGCAGATGGACGGCCGCGCGACCTTCAACGAGGTCTTCTTCGACGGCGCCGAGGCGGGCGACGAGGACGTCATCGGCCAGGTCGGCGAAGGCTGGCGGGTGGCCATCACCACACTGATGAGCGAGCGGGGCGGCCTCTCCAGCGGGTCAGGCACGCTCTGGGGCGACGGCCCCAGCCTGGGCGACCTCGTCGAGCTGGCGAGCCGCACGGGCCTCAATGCCGGCCAGCGCCAGCGGCTGGCGGCTCTCAAGGTGGAGTGGGAGGCGATCCGGCTCACCCGCTACCGGATGCTCTCCCGGCCTCGGAACGCCCATTTGAGCTCTATCGGCAAGTTGATGTCGGACCGCTGGGGGCAGAAGGTCAACGAGCTGGCTGTCGAGCTGCTGGGCCCGGCCGGCCTCCTTCTGGACACGCCTTGGGCGCAGCCATTCCTCTTTTCGCCCGCGCTCACGATCGGCGGCGGAACGACCGAGATCCAGCTCGACATCCTCGCCCAGCGGGTGCTGGGCCTGCCTCGCGCCCGTTAGCAGGCTGCTGAAAAAGGGCGTCGAGGGCTGAGCCCGATCCTGGCGAGCCGAGCCGGCGAAGGCGACGGAGGACCGGAAGGATTGCAGCCGAAGCTGCCTGAGTGAGGACCGGACGAGCCGACTGACGGATCGGCCGCCAGGGCGACTCAGAGCCGACGCAGGGCCCGGAGGGCCCGGGAACCCTTTTTCAGTAGTCTGCTTAGAGCAGGACCAGCTGCTTCGGCGCCGGCGGCGGCACCAGCTTCAGAACCCGGCGGTCCCCGATGCCGTGCCTCTCGCGCAAGCCGCTCACCAGCTTCTGCAGCGGCACGCTGCGGGCCGCCGGTAGGTAAGCGCCTTGCCGGTATTCGGCCAGGTAGCGCGGCAGCAGCTCTGGCCAGTGCTTGGCCACGCATTCGAGGAAGTGCTCCTTCGTGCCGGGCCGCAGGTAGAGAAGGTTGGCCCAGACCGACACCGCGCCGGCTTCACGAGCGGCCTTGACGACTTCCTCCAGCTGCTCAGGACGGTCGGTCAGGCCTGGCAGGATCGGCGCCATGCCGACGCTCGCCTTGATCCCTGCCGCGACCAGCCTGGAGAGCGCCTGCAGGCGCTGCCGCGGGTGAGCCGTCCCCGGCTCGGTCCGCCGCCAGACCTCGTCGTCGACAGTCGGCACGCTGAACGTCACCGAGAAGCTCGCCCGCCTGGAGAGGTCGGACATCACGTCGATGTCGCGCACGATCATGGGTCCGCGCGTGATCAGGCCCGCCGGGTTGGCGTGGCGGGCCAGCACCTTCAGGCAGCCGCGGGTAAGCCGGTAGCGGCCTTCGGCCGGCTGATAGGGGTCGGTGGCGGCGCCGATCACGACCGACTCACCCTTCCAGGCAGCCCGCGACAGCTCCAGTTCGAGGACCTGGGCAACGTTGGTCTTGACCCTGATGGCCCGCCCGTAGCGATCGTCTGAGGGGCGGTCGGCACGCTGTTCGAAGGCGCGCACGTAGCAGAAAGCGCAGCGGTGCTCGCAGCCCATGTACGGGTTGAGGGACCAGTTGAAGGGCATCCCGCGCACTCGGTTGAGGGCGCTCTTACACGGCTGCTCGACGTACTCGACTTCGGTCTTGCGCGGCTCGGGTGGCTTCACCAGCCTTGATTCTAGAACGTTTGTTCGATGGGCGGGTGCTGGAGGACGGACAGAAGTCGTTCAGCACGCAGCGTTCGCAGGCGGGCCGGCGCGCGAAGCAGACGCGCCGGCCGTGCAGGATCAGCCGCAGGGAAAGGCCTGTCCACTCGGAGGGAGGCACGATCTCCGTGACGTCCTTCTCGATCTTCACGGGGTCGGTCGAGTCGGTGAGCCCGAGCCGCTTGGTGAGCCGCTTCACATGCGTATCAACCGCGAACCCGGGCACGCCGAAGGCCACGCCGAGCACCACATTGGCGGTCTTGCGGCCCACGCCCGGCAGCGTGGTCAGGTCCTCCATCGTGGACGGCACCGCGCCGCCGAAGCGCTCGACCAACGCCCGCGCGGCACCGACTATCGCTTTGGTCTTCTCGCGGAAGAAGCCGGTCGGCTTGATCACCTCCTGGATTTCAGCGGGGTCGGCGCGGGCAAGCTCCGCCGGCCCGGGCCAGCGCTTCCGGATCTCGGGTGTGATCCGATTCACGGTCTTGTCCGTCGACTGGGCGCTGAGGATGGTGGCGATCAGAAGCTCGAAGGGATTGGCGAAGTCGAGCTCGCATTCCTCCGGGTAGACCTGCTTCAGGCGCTCGACGGTGAGGAGCGCCCTCTGTCGCGCTCCTCGCGGTCTCACGGGGACTGTGACAGGAGCTTGCGGGCGGCGGCCGCGATCTCCTGCCCGCCGGCCCGCCCTTGAAGCCGGCTGGTCGCCTCTTTCATGACCTTGCCGAACCCCGCGGGACCTTCCGGCTGGACGTCCGCGATCACCTTACGCAGCTCCGACTCCAGCTCCTCAGGGGAGAGTTGGGCGGGCAGGTAGCGTTTGAGCACCTCGGCGGCCGCCCGCTCGCGCACCGCCGACTCGCCGCGGCCGGCGGACTCGAACGCTTCGGCCGCCTCCTGCCGCCGCTTGATCTCGCTCCGCGCCTCAGCGATCACCAGGGCGTCGCTGATCGACCCCTTGAAGTCCTTGTCCTTACTGGCGTTCACAATCTCGCTCTTGAGCAGGCCGAGGCTGGCCAAACCCACCTCGTCCGATCTCCGCCGGGCGTCACGCAGGTCGCTCTCGAGCTGCTCGTAGAGGCTCACAGTGCGGACATATAATCGCAACCTCATGAGTCCCCTCGCCGTAGGGCCGATCATCGCCCTGCTCGGCATCGTCGCCACCTTCTACGTCCTCCGCCACAAGGCCCGCGTGCGCAAGTCTATGTACCGCACCCTTCGCGATGAGCGCGAGCGCCAGCTGAAGCACGCTCGCGAGCGCGCGCTTGCCGCCCGCGCCGCCGCGGCCAGAGCCGCCGACGCGGCCAGCGCGCCGGCCGCCGCCAGCCCGGCACCGACCGCTGAGAGGGCGTCCACCGCCTATGTGGGGGTCCCGACGCAGGAGGTCGAGCACGCGGCGCCGCCTCCAGCCGCACCGGAGCCGGCGCTCCCAAAGCCTCTGCCCACGCAAGAGGTCGAGTACACGCTGCCTGTGAGCGAGCCCGAGCCAACGCCCGAGCCGGTGCCCGAGCCTGCATCCGAACCTGAGCCCCAGCCGGAACCCGAGCTGGAGCCGGTGGCCAGGACCGAGCCGGTCGCGGCAGAGGCCCCGGCAGCTCCCAAGAAGGCCGGCTGGGAGATCGTCGAACCAGCTCCAAAAGAGCCGGTCCTGGGGCAGCGCGAAGGCATGGCCACGCGGGCCGGCAAAGCCTCCTGGGAGCTCGACACCACCGAGCGTGAGGCGATCGAGATGCGCCACAAGAAGATCAAGGACAAGCTGGTCGACCCGGATGCCGAGGCCGAGGTGAAGGAAAGCTTGGCGCAGACCGCCCTCAGCTATGCGGGCCTGGTGCTGGCGCTCCTGGTCGTCCTGCTGGGCATCATCTTCATGCTCGGGTCCCACGCGACCTAGTCTGTCCAGCTCCCAAGATCACGCAAGTGTCGAGGCCCTGACGGGCGTCGACATCTTCGGCTGCGCCGAAGACTCGCCCCAGGGTGGCCCACCTGCGGCGTTGGCTTCTGCGCTCCTCGCTCGAGCATGTTCAGATGCGCTCCCTGCGGTGCTCGGCGCCGCCTAGCATCTGGGGCATCCAGAGACGATCAGTCCGAGAGCCGTACAGCCTAGTCGGATTCAGAAGACAAGCACGACGATCGCCGTCGCCAGACCGGCCACTACGCCCAGGGCGAGCAGGATCGTGCCGGCCCGGTCGCGAGCCAAGCACCAGCTGGGAAAGGCGAGCACCACCGCGCCGGCGATGACGCGGAAGTAGGCGGTCGGGTCGGCCCAGGTGTCGGAACCGGCCGCCAGCCCGACCAGGGAGTAGGCAGCCGCGGCCCAAGCGCCACCGTCGCGGGCCCAGGCCAGGCGGACCAGCGCCAGGAGGCAGACGAGCACCGCGACGAGGAGGAACATCGCCCGCGCCGGCTGGGGACCGAGGTCGCGCGCCAGCAGCAAGAAGGGCGCGCCCGGCGGATCGAGGAGGTGACCGCCAAGCGTGCTCTCGTGCGCCCGCACCGCGCGCCAGACGAACAGCGACCAGCCGGCCAGGACCGCCAAGGCGAGCACCTGGCGGCCCGCCGGCCACCAGCGGCGGGCGAGCAGGTGCCGGCCGCCCTCGGTCAGAAGGGCCACCGCGCTCGTCTCCTTGGACAAGCAAGAGAGCAGCAGCAGCCCCGAGGAGCCGGCCAGCATCCCCGCCGCGAGCAGTGCCAGCTGAAGGGGCTCCGTGAGGTCGAGCATGATCGGGATCCAGAGACCCGGAAAGAGCCCGACGGCAAGCGCCAGCCAGGGGCTCCGGCCCGCCCGGATCGCCGCCAGCGCCGAGACGGTCACCAATGCCGTCGCGGCCATCACGTTGAGGGCGATCAGCACATACGGCAGCAGCTGGCGCTGGCCGAGGCTCAGCGCCCAGGCCAGAAACGGGTAGAGGATCCGGCGGTAGCGGAGCGAGTTGTCGAGGCTCGGCGCCGTCTCCGGCTTGCGCAGGAACGGGTCCTGCGCGATGTAGAAGTAGAACTGGCCGTCGTAACCGACCCCGGGCATGGGCACCTGGCCCGGCAGCAGCACCGCCGGCCGGCTCAAGACCTCACCGGCCTGGATCGGGCGCAGGTAGCGAAAACCGTCGGTCGACCCCACCCGCAGCGCCAGGAGCGTGAAGAAGAGGAGCCCCACCAAGCTCGGCGCGAGGGCTGGGTGGGGCCGCACGGCGACAAATCATGACCCAGAATGGCCGCGTGCTAGCGGGTGCCCTGCGCCGGTACCTGGGCCTCCAGGGCCTCCTCCTCGCCTTCGCGGTCGTAGACGCGGTCGGGCTCGTGGTCGTGATGCAGCTGGCGCGACTCGACTGGCTGGGTTACGCGGCCGCGGGCCTGGCGGTCGCAACGGCGGTGTTCGGCTTCCGCGACGGAACCTCCGACCGAGTCCGAGCCGCGGCGCTCGGGCTCCTGGTCTTCCTGCTGCTAGCGCTGCCGCAGGGTGTCTTGATCGC
>CATPBK010000047.1 GCA_955652705.1 Candidatus Dormiibacterota bacterium
CGGACTTGTGGGTGGCTTTATCTCTTCTGATTTGGAGCGGCGCACTCGCGCCGCGGTGCCGCGCGCTGCGGCGCGCGAGCCTGTAAGGAAGGGCTTTTACGTTCTCCTCGGACTTGTGGGTGGCTTTATCTCTTCTGATTTGGAGCGGCGCACTCGCGCCGCGGTGCCGCGCGCTGCGGCGCGCGAGCCTGTAAGGAAGGGCCTTTACGTTCTAAACCGGGTTCGACGGGATCGCTTGTACTCTTGGTCGTGAGTTGGAGGAGGTCGGCCAGGAGTCAGCCCCGGTCACTCCGGAGGCGGTCGAGGAAGCGGCCCGTGACCTCGCCCGCTACCTGCCACCCACTCCGCTCCAGTACTCGCGCGCCTTCACGGACAAGGCCCGCTGCCACGTCCACCTGAAGCTGGAAGGCATCCAACCGATCCGCGCCTTCAAGGTCCGCGGCGCCCTCAACAAGATCATTCGAATGAACCCGGACGAGCGAGCCCGGGGCGTCATGACGGCATCTGCCGGCAACCACGGCATGGGCGTCGCCTACGGCGCGCAGGCCTTCGGGATCCCGGCCACGGTGTTCGTACCTACCAACGCCAACCAGCTCAAGGTCGAGGCCATCAAACGGTTGGGCGCGCGCGTCATCCAGGGCGGCGCCAACTATCAGGCGGCCTACGCCGAGGCGCACGCGGCCCAGGCAGCGACGGGGCAGACCTTCGTCCACGCCTACGACGACGCCGACGTGATCGCGGGGCAGGGCTCCATCGGTGTGGAAATCGCGGACGAGCTGGAAGAGTTGGACACGGTCATCGTCCCGGTCGGAGGCGGCGGGCTCATCAGCGGAATCGCAACTTACTTGAAGGCGGTCCGGCCGGCCGTGCGCATCATCGGCGTCGAGCCGGCCGGCGCCGCCTGCCTCAAGCGTTCGCTCGATGCTGGCGAGCTGGTGACGCTGGAGCGAGTCGACACGATCGCCGACGGCCTCGCGGCCAGCCGTCCCGGCGTCCTCTGCTTCGAGATCGCCCGCCGCCTGGTGGATGACGTGCTCATCGTCCAGGAGACCGAGATGCTGCGCGCGATCCGCCTCTACTTCGAATGGGAGCACTTGCTCGCCGAACCCGCCGGCGCCGCCGCGCTGGCCGCTCTCCTCTATCACTACCGCGCCGCGCCAGGCGAGCGCATCGTGTTGCTGCTGAGTGGGGCCAACGTCGCAGACGAGGTGATGATCCGGGCGCTAAAGTCTCGTTGAACCTGGCCGCAATTCCGCAGGGGGGTACTTCGACATGAAGGCGTACGTGCTCATCAACGCCTCACCTGGGCATGCCCTCGACGTCGCCCAAGCGCTCCAGGGCGTTCCAGGCATCACCGCGGCCGACGCGATCACCGGCGAGTACGACGTGATCGCCGTCTGCGAGGCGAAAGATGTCGCCTCGATCGGCAACCTGATCGTAGAGCAGGTCCAGAAGGTGGAGGGCGTCTTCAAGACGGTGACCTGCCTCGCCATGAGGTGAGCCGGCGCAGGCGATGCCGCAGCCCCGCTCCCAGCCGGGCCAGGAATCGCCTCCGCTGACGCGGCGGCCGGTCGAAGGCGCGCAGGATGCCGCGCCGGACCCGGTCCACGATCTCCAGCACCCGGCGCGAGGGGATCCACCAGGCAGGAGGGTCCGGCCAGATGGGCTTCCCGACTGAGACCACGACCCGGCTGAAGGGACGCAGGCGGTCGACGCCCTCGAGCGCGAGCGGGACGATGGGCACGCCGGCTTGCAGCGCGAAGTGGGCCACCCCCTTGCGCAGCGGCATCAGGCGCCGGCCGCGTGAGTAGCGGCCTTCCGGGAAGATCAGGACGATCCCGCTTCGGGCGAGGATCTGGTAGACGCTGACGAGGCCGCTCACGTCCAGCTCGCCGTGCTGCGGTGAGATCGGAAAGACGCCGAGGCGGGGCACGATGGCGCGCTTCCACCCCCGGTTGAAAACCGTCTCCCGCCTGGCCATCGAATAGACCATCGGGCGGCGCGGCATGGCCAGCGCCAGGAAGGCCGGGTCGAACCAGCGCTGGTGGTTGCTGGCCAGGATGAATGGCGGCGGCGGCAGATTCTCGAGGCCTGCGACCCGGACCCTGAAGAGCCGAGGCAGGAGCCAGTGGATCAGAGCCAGGGCGATCCGGTAAAGAACCGGCGGATGGTAGGGATCAGGGTGGAGGAGAGGGTCGGGCGGGCCCAGCTCGCCCGCCAGCGCGGCCCGATAGTCGGGGCCGGTATAGCGGGGATGCTCAGTCGAGGTTTTTGAGGAATCCTGCGAGATGGCGATTGAACTCATCCGGCCGCTCGGCCTGGGGGGTGTGGCCGGCGCCCTCGATCACGACCAGGCGGGAGCCGGGCAGGCGGCCGTGCGCGCGGATCGCCTGCTCGACCGGGAAGAGCGGGTCATTGGCTCCCCAGATGATCAGGAGCGGCACCTTGAGCCGCTCGAGCTTGCGCGCCACGTCGAGCTCGCGCACCATCCAGCGAAGGTTCGCCATCGAGCGCACGGTCGCCAGGTAGGCCTCGGGGTAGCCGCGCTCTTGGTACATCTCGCGGAGGTCACGCAGGTAGTCGTCGTCCATCGTCTTCTCGAGGTCGCCGCGGGCGCCGATGTAGCGGCTCGCCACCCGGCGGATGAGCGGCCCGGGCGCCCAACGCAGGGCCTCCCGCATGCCGCCCAGGACCGTCTCGCCGACGCGCGGCAGCAGCATCAGCGGGTAGTAGAACTGGACGCTGGGCCGGCCCAGGCCGAGGGCGTCGACGAGGACCAGGCGGCCGACGCGCTCCGGGTACTCGAGGGCCAGCTCCAGCGCCACCCGCCCGCCCATGGAAGTCCCGACCAGATCCACTCGCTTGAGCCGCCGGCCCTCGAGGTAGCGGTCGAGCGTGCGGGTGAAGAAAGGTATTCCGTAGGACTCTCCGCGCGGCTTGTCGCTGCGGCCGAACCCGGGCAGATCGGGAGCGAAGACGCGGTGGCTGCGCGCGAAACGGGGCAGCGTGAAGCGCCACTCGATGTAGCCGGAGCTGCCGAGGCCGTGGATGAATACGATCGGCCGGCCGGCGCCGCCATAGGTGTGGTGGAGCCGGAGCTTGCCGACATCGACGAGGGCTGACTTGAGTTGCGGCTCAGGCAACGCGCGGCTCCGGTAAGCCCGCCACTCTGGCCCCTGTCTGGAAAACCCCCGCCTCGCCATCCCGGATGACGGTGACGCGACCGGGCCCGGTCGCCCGCCACCCGCTCCCGTCCCAAAGGGCGGCGGAGCGCTCGTCGATCCCCAGCAAGGCGACGCGCGGTCGGGGGGTGGCGGCGGTTGCCGACTCGACCCACTTGTGCCCGAACCTCTCGAAGTGCGGCAGCACGGTCAGGTCGGGCACGACGCCCAGGGCATCGCGGTAGGCGCGCGTCACGTGGTCTGGCCAGCGAGCTCTGATCAGCGTCCAGTCGCCGAGCGCCATGGCGCCGGCGGAGGAGCCGGCCAGCGCCGCACCGGCCCGCCAGGCGCCCAGTATCGCCTCCCAGACGCGGCTGCCGCGAAGCGTTTGCGCCACATGGCCGGGATCGCCGCCGACCAGGTAGAAGAGCCGCCCTTCCGCCGCCTCCTCCGACAACTCCCGCGAGTTGGCATCGGTGCGCGTCAGCACGCGCAGCTCCCGCAGCTCCAGGCCCAGGCCGCGGAACCAGCGGGTGGCCTGGGCGACCGCCAGGTCGGGCCGCTGGCGGGCAGCCGCTGTGGGCACCACGAACGCCGGCCCGCCGCGGGCGGCCGCCGCCAGCTCGCGGTCCTGCTCCTCGTTCCCGGGAGTGAACTCGACGCCCCCGACCAGCGCGAGCAGACCAGCCATCACGTGATCATCCCCCGGATCGTCACCGGATCTGCGTCGCATCCCTCGGCGCCGCCCGGGGGAACGATCACGGGTCGGTAGCATATGGGTCGTGTCGCCGAGCCCGGTCAGGGTACGGATGGCTCCGAGCCCGACGGGACCGCTTCACGTCGGCAATGCCAGGACCGCCCTCTACAACTTCCTCTTCGCCCGTCGCCAGGGCGGTGTGTTCATCCTGCGCATCGACGACACCGACCTGGAGCGCTCGACGGCGGAGGACGAGGCTTACATCTTCGACGGCTTCCAGTGGCTCGGATTGGGCTGGGACGAAGGGCCTTTCCGCCAGAGCGAGCGTCTCGACATCTACAAGGAGCACGCGGCGCGGCTCCTCGCCGAAGGGCATGCCTATCGCTGCTACTGCACACCCGAGGAGCTGGCCGAGGAGCGCCGCCTCGCGGAGGCGGAGAAGCGGCCTTACCGATACTCCCGCCGCTGCCTTTCGAACCCGCCGCCGGGCCGCGACTCGTTCACGGTCCGGCTCCAGATGCCTGAGACACGGCTCTCCATCGAAGACTTGATACGGGGCACCGTCAGCTGGGACACCGCCTTGATCGGCGACCCGGTGATCGTCAAGTCGGACGGCTGGCCCGTTTACAACTTCGCCAGCCCGCTGGACGACGCGCTGATGAAGGTCACGCACGTGATCCGGGCGGAGGAACACCTTTCGAACACCCCTGTGCAGATCGTCCTCCTCGACTTTCTCGGATACGCCCGGCCGGAGGGCTACGCGCACCTGCCGTGGGTGCTGGCGCCGGATCGGACGAAGCTCAGCAAGCGCCGGCACCGCGTGCTGTTGACGCAGTTCCGTGACGCGGGCTACCTGCCCGAGGCGGTCGTCAACTACCTGGCTCTGCTGGGCTGGAATCCGGGCACGGAAGAGGAGATCTTCACGCTCGAAGAGCTGGTCGCGCGCTTCGACCTGGCGAGGGTTCAGAAGGCAGGCGCGATCTTCGACCAGGACAAGCTGGACTGGATCAACGGGATCTGGATCCGCCGGCTCCCGGTCGAAGAGCTGGCCCGGCGCCTCGCCCCCTTTCTCGTCGAGCTGGACGAGGCGACGCTGAAGCGGGCCGCGCCGGCCCTCCAGGAGCGGCTGCGAACCCTGGTCGACGCGCGGGAGCTGTTGACCTACCTCTGGGAGCGGCCCGGTCCGCCGGAGCTGGATCCGGAGTCGGCGGAGCGGCTGCGGTCCGCCGCGGCCGCCCTGCGGGACACTGACTGGACTCCGGGTGCGATCGAAGCCGCGTTGGAGCGGCTGCGCGAGGAGCACGGCTGGACGCGCAACCAGCTCTTCAAACCGATCCGATCGGCCGTGGCCGGCGGCAACTCCCCGCCCATCCACGACACTCTGGCTCTGCTAAACAAGCAAGAGGCTTTGGACCGCATGCTGCGAGCAGTCGCATGAACCACTTTGCCGTCATCACTATCGACCTCAACCCGAACCTGCTCCAGGTCGGGCCGATCACGCTGACCTGGCACGGCATCTTCAGCGTGCTCGGCATCCTCGCGACGATCCGGCTCGCCGCCTGGATCGCGACGCGGGACGGCTTCACGCCCGAGCAGATCTACGACGGAGCTTTCTGGGCGGTGGTGGTCGGGCTGGTCGGAGCCCGGCTCCATTTCGTGCTCGAGAACTACCGGCTCTTCGCCGGCCACTGGATCAAGGTTCTCTACGTCAACGAGGGAGGCATCAGCCAGTGGGGCGGCGTCTTCGGCGCGATGGTCGGCTTGCTGATCTGGGCCCGTTGGAAGAAGTTCGACTTCTGGAAGCTGCTTGACGCGGCCGGGCCTGGCGCGCTGCTTGGCCTAGGGATCGGGCGGATCGGCGACGTCATCAACGGCGAGCACCACGGGACGCCCACGAACCTGCCCTGGGCGGTCGACTACGTGAATCCGCGCACACTGGGCCAGCCCGGGCTGCCGGTCCATCCGGAGGTCGCGTACGAGATGATCCTCTGCGGCCTGATCCTGGCGGCCCTCCTGCCCTTCCATTTCCGGCTCATGCGGAGGCTGCCGGGCGGAGTGCTCGGATTGATCTACCTCGGTCTCTACGCCTTCGGCAGGTTCTTCCTCAGCTACTTCCGCGCGGACCAGATCGAGTTCGGGCTGCGACAGGCGCAGTGGGCGTCGGCGCTGATGGTGGTGCTGGCGGTCGTCTTCTTGCCGATCCTGCTCCGCCGGCGAGCCGAGCGAGGCGCAGGGCCCGCGCCGGCGCTTGTGGGTGGTGGCGAAGAAATACGTAGACCGCCTCCCGAGCCTGCAGCTCAGCCCGAATCTGAGCCGGCCAGCGACCCAGCCCCCCGTAATCGCGCCGAAGGCGGTAGTAGGCGAAGCCCGAAAGCTCGCGGCGAGGAGCCATCGGCCAGTCCTCCTGGTCAGTGACCACAAGCGCGCCGCCGTGTGACCTGATCACGCTGTAGACGTCCTCGTCCAGCCAGCCGGGATCGCGAAACTCGACAGCAGTGGGAACGCCCAGGTTGCCGAGCAGCGTGTCCAGCAAATCCGGATCGCGCTTGACCGCCGGCGGCAGCTGGAGGAGGAGCGGGCCGAGGCGGTCGCCGAGGGGTTTCACCGCCCGGCCGAAGCTGGCGGCCGCGTCGCCGCGCGGGAAGTTGGGGTTGGAGTAGGTGAGGCTGCGCTGGGCCTTGAGGCAGAACCGGAATCCGGCGGGGGTACCCCGGAGCCAGGCGGCGAGAGCGGTCTCGCGGGGAAAGCGATAGAAGGTGTTGTTGAGCTCGACGGCGTTGAGCTGCGTCGCGTAGAACTCCAGGAAGCGGCCGGCCGAGAGCTGGGCGGGGTAGAAGTCGCCCCTCCACTCCGGATACGAGAACCCGCTGACGCCGACATACAGGCTTCCCACCGGCCCGAGGCTAATGCCTGGCGCTTTAACTGGGGGGCTCCGCCCCCCCGACAACGGCGGTGTCAAGGCTTCGGCTCGCCTGCGCTCGCCCGCCTCCGGCGGCCTTGACACCGCCGGCGCGCCGCGCTCCGCACGGCGCTGCCCCCCTTCCGCCGCACTCGCGGCGGCCCTCCCGGCCTGCCGGCCGGGGGGTCCCAAATCCTGCCTCAACGGCTGGGGTAGGCCGCTGGGTGTGGGTGAAGCGGTGTTGTCAGGCGGTTGCGGCGCCTTCGCGGATGGCGCGCGCCCGCAGCTGCCCGCAGGCGGCGTCCGCCTCCCGGCCGCGCGTGTCCCTGATCGTCACGTTCAGGCCATGGGAGCGGATGCGGTCGGCGAAGGCCTTGAGCGAGCGCCGGTCCGGAGCCTTGTAAGGCGTCCCATCGACCGGGTTGAACGGGATCAGGTTGACGTGAGCGAGACGCGGCTCGAGCAAGCGCCCGAGCTCATCAGCGTCCCGATCCGCGTCGTTCACCCCCGCCAACACGACCCATTCGTAGCTGACCCGCCGGCCGCTCCTGGCGGCGAAGTCGCGCGCCGCCGGGACCAGCTCTCCGAGCGGGTACTTGCGATTGATCGGCACGAGCACGTCGCGGAGCTCGTCCCGCGCCGCGTGCAGCGAGATGGCCAACGTCACCGGCAGGCCCTCGCGGGCCAGCTGCCCGATCCGCGGCACCAGGCCGGCCGTGGAAACAACCACCCGCCGCGGGCTGATGCCGAGCAGGTCGGCGTCGGCCAGCCCGCGCACCGAATCGACCACCGCCGCGTAGTTGGCCATCGGCTCGCCCATGCCCATGAAGACGACGTGGGAAAGCCGGCGCCCCTCCTCGGTCAGCCGCCGCGCCGCATCCACCGCCTGGTCCACGATCTCCCAGGCTTTCAAGTTGCGCCCGAAGGGGCCCTGGCCGGTGGCGCAGAACGGACAGCCGACCGGGCAGCCCACCTGTGACGAGATGCAGAGTGTCGAGCGGCCCGGATATCGCATCACGACCGCTTCGACCGTGTAGCCGCCGTCTAGCTGATAGAGGACCTTGGTCGTCAGCCCGCCGTCGGCGGCCGACTCCAGCACCGGCTCCAGCGAGCTCACACGGAAGCTGTCCGCGAGCTCGGCGCGCAGCGCGGCCGGGAGATCGTGCATGCCGGCGAAGCTGCTGGCGCCACGACCGATCCAACCCTTGACCTGGGCTGCCCGGTAGGCCGGCTGGCTGCGCTCCGTCAGCCAGGCGGTTAGGTCGGCCTGGGAGAGTGAAGTGATCGGGGTCACGAGGCTACGATACCCACCCGATGGCCCGCCGACTGCTCTGGCTCCTGGCTCCGTTGCTGCTGGTGGCGGCCTCCTGGCCGCCCCGCGCGGCACCGGACCAACCAGCCCCCCAGGTCGACCTGACGACGCAATTCTCGCTGGCACCGAGCGTCTGGCTGCCGCTGCTCGCCGCACCCCCCACCGCGCCAGATTGGAAGCCTCCCGATGGACCCCGGCTGGCCTGGCCGGTGCGCGCTCGGTTGAGCCAACCTTTCGGCTGCACGGGCTTTGGCCTGGAGCCGGCCACCGACGCCTGCGCGGCCGGGTTCCACTACGGGATCGACCTTGCTGCGCCGATGTGGACGCCCGTCCAGGCCGCGGCGGACGGCCTCGCCTACCCATTCCCGGACACGCAGCTCTACGGCAACCACGTCCTCATCCAGCACCAGGCGGGACTGGCCACCGTGTACGGCCACCTGGTCCGCCTGAACATCGGTTGGGGCCAGGCGGTACGCCAGGGAGAGGTGATCGGCTGGGTGGGCTCGACAGGGAACTCGACCGGGCCCCACCTCCATTTCGAGGTCCGCTTCGCGGCCAATCCCTATGACCCGATGCCGTACCTGGCCGGCAGCCCGCCCGACCCGTTCGTCTTACCCGCAGGCTGGCCCGGAATGCCGCCCGACGACTTCTACGGCCGGTCCTGATAAGCCTTCAGCGGCGGAGCGAATAGCGGGAGCCTTCGAGCTCGACGCGGCCCTCCTGTACGAGCTTGTGGAGGTGCGCTTTCAAGGTCATCTCGGCAGCCTGGAGAAGCGCCTCGCCCGAAACCTCGGCCCCATAGACTCGCTGCGTCAGCTCGGGCGCCTCGCCAGGACCGGCCTCGAGGGCGCGCAGGACCTGGCCCTCGCGCTCGAGACGGTGCGCCCGATACTCGTGCAGCTTGGCCAGGGAGTCCGGGACCGGATCGAAATGGCCAGGAAAAAGCAGGCTCGGGCGAAGCTCGATCAGCGTCTCCAGGGAGCGCAGGTAGGCCGCCATGTCGCCGTCCGGGTAGGTGATCATCGTGCTGCCACGACCGAGGACGAGGTCGCCGGTGAAGACCGCCCGGTCCTCCTCGACCAGAAAGCAGAGGTGGTCGCTGGCGTGGCCGGGTGTGTAGAGCGCCTTGAGCCGCACCTTGCCAACGGTCACCACGTCGCCGTCACCGAGCTCGGGATAGCGGGCGAGGCGAGCCTGGTGACGTTCGGCCAGGCGGCCCGCCAGAGGCAGGTGATCGGGATGCGAATGGGTCACCAGGACCAGGACCAGCGCCGCGCCGCCGAGCTTGGCTTCGATTGCCGCCAGGTGGTTGTCATCGTCCGGTCCGGGGTCGATCACCGCCGCGACAGGCTCGCCGCCAAGGATCCAGGTGTTGGTGCCGGGCCCTGTATACGGCCCGGGATTGTTGGCTACTACGCGCCGGACCAGCATCGCCTCAGGCTAAGCCAGGCAGCGTCGGGCCAGTTTGAATCGAAAAGACCCTTCTTTGAAGGGTCGCGCGCCGCAGCGCGCGGCGGGAGGCAGGGGGGTCGTCGCGAGCGGGCTTGGCCCGGCGCGACGTTCAAGGGGGGACGCCCCCCCTCAGCCGAGTGCGCCTCTCCAAATCAAAATGAGGCGTGTGACCGATCTGCCCGCACCCACTGATGCTGTCCTCGACGAAGTCGTCGACACGCGCCGACACCTTCACCGCCACCCGGAGGTTGGCTTCGAAGAGTTCGAGACCTCCAAGCTGATCGAGGAGCGCCTGGCTGGACTGGGTCTCACGGTCCACGACTGCCCCACCGAGACGGGCGCCATCGCCACTCTGGAAGGCGGCCGCCCTGGCCGCACCGTCATGCTGCGCGCCGATATCGACGCGCTTCCCATCCGAGAGGAGTCGGGTGTCGCCTTCGCCTCCCTGAATGACGGGCGCATGCACGCCTGCGGCCACGACAGCCACACCGCGATGCTGCTTGGCACGGCGCGCACGCTGGCCGAGCGCGCCGAGTCGCTGCCCGGCCGCTACCTCTTCGTCTTCCAGCCGGCGGAAGAGATCGTCGAGGGTGCCAAGGCGATGATCGAGAAGGGCTTTTTCGACTCCCACCACCCGGACGCCGCGCTCGCGCTGCACGTCACGCCCTTCCTGGAGGCCGGCGCGATCGTCATGAAGCCGGGCCTGCAGTGGGGCGGCTCGGATGCTTTCGAGATCCATTTGCGAGGGCCGGGCGGGCACGGCGGCCTGATCCGGCGGGAAGGCAACCTGATGTCGGCTCAAGCGTTTCTCCTGGAGCGGCTGCACACCATCGTCGACGGCCTGGAGACGGAGGGAGCGCAGGCCCACGCGAGCGTCGGCGACCTCCGCACCGACGGGCTCTGGAACGTGGTGCCCCGCCGGGTCTGGATCTACGGGAGCGTGCGCACCTTCACGAAGGAGCAGCGGGCTGAGGCGCTCCAGCGCTTCCGCGACCTGCTGACGGAAACGGGGACCGAGTTCGGGATCACGGCGGAGCTGAAGCTGGTGCACGGCACCGTGCCGATGATCAACGATCCGTCGGTCACCGACACGGTGATGGCCACCGCTCGCGAGCTGGTGGGGGCGAAGGCGGCTTTCCAGGGCGCCCCGATGACCGTCAGCGACGACATGGCGGAGTTTCTCCTCCACGTACCCGGCTGCTATTTCTCACTCGGCGCGCGGCCGCCGGACGTGGAGGTCGTGCCGTCGCTCCACATGGCGACGATGCGGATCGACGAGGCGGCCTTCGAGACCGGCGTGAGAGTGATGGCCGGCAGCGCGGTCCGCCTGGCCCGAAACGAGGGTTGAATTCGCCCTTAGGCTGCCTTAAGGTCGCCGCGTATAGTGGCACTCGGGCAGGGACGTATCTGAATTGATTGCCTTCTGGATCTTCGCCATCCTCACCGGGCTCTCCGTATTTGCCTGGTTCTCCTTCACCATGGGGGTGGTTCCCGCCTTCTTCATCGCCGCCGCGACGGTGCTCGTCATGCGGGGCCTGGCCAGCTGGATCAAGCGCTACCTGGTCCTGACCGAGCGGATCGCCGACGAGAAAGTGGCCGAAAACCGCACGCTGGAGATCAACCGCTACATCTTTTGGCGGCGCGCCTCCTTCCTGATCGCCGTCCTTGCGATCTACCTCGGCGGCATGGGGATCGTGTACCACGCGAGCCCGTTCGACGCCCTCGTGGTCCTGCCCGGCCTGCTGGTCTCGGCCCTGGCTCCACTGGTCCAGATCGTCTTCCTGATGCTGGCCAACTTCACGATCTTCTTCGGCCCCTTCCTGCTCTTCGGCAAGATGGGCCGCCAGACGATCCAGCCGGGCGACGCCAACTACGACGTCAAGATCGACGACGTTCGCGGCCAGAAGTCGGCCGTGAACGAGATGAAGCGGATCCTCCGCCTCATCGAACAGGGCCGCAACTACGTCAAGGCAGGTGGCAAGCGCGAGCGCGGCGTGCTCATGGTCGGGCCTCCTGGAACCGGCAAGACGATGCTCGCCAAGGGCATCGCGTCCAGCCTCCAGATGCCGATCATCATCACGTCAGGCGCGTCCTTCCAGGGCATGTTCATGGGCATGGACCTGGTGGCCGTCTTCATGATGTGCCGCGCGGCCCGCAAGAAGGCGAAGCGCTGGGGCGGCTGCGCGATCTTCATCGACGAGTTCGACGCGCTCGGCAACCGGCGCCAGGGTATGGGCGGCGCCGGCGGTGGGATGGGCGGTATGTTCGGCGGCGGCCAGTTGGGCCTCAACATGCTGCTGGTCCAGATGGACGGGGTCGACAACCCCACCTTCATGAAGCGGTTCCTGCGGCGCGGGATCAACCTCACGCTCGACGGGCTCTTCGTCCCCCGCCAGATCGCTTTCAACGGGACCCGGCTCTCGCTGCGCGTTCCGCAGCTGAAG
>CATPBK010000048.1 GCA_955652705.1 Candidatus Dormiibacterota bacterium
CTCGAGGTCGCGCAGGATGCGCTCCGGATACCGCGCGTCGTCGGGCGCGTTGCCGTTGACCACGCTGAGCGGCTTGCCCAGCGCCTTCAGCCCGTCGAGGACCTCCTCCTGCTGCCAGTCGCCGGCGTGCCAGACCTCGTCGACGTCCTCGAATTCCGTCGCCACCCGCTGAAGCAGATCCTCCACCCGGTAACGTCCCTGGGTGTCGCCGATGAGCCCGAGCCGCAGCATCGCCGCAGAGCTTAAGGACCTCCAGGCCGGCTGCCGGGCCTGCACCCGCTGCGTCGAGGACGGGCTCCTGCCGGTGGCCTCCCCGACCTTCTCGGGGTCGGCCGATGCCTGCCTCTTCCTGGTCGGCCAGGCGCCGGGCTTGGTGGAGTTGGAGAGCCGGCGGCCGTTCTCGGGCCGGGCCGGCGGCGAGCTCGACCGCTGGATGGTCAGGGCCGGCTTCGACTCCCCCGAGGAGTTCCGGCGCCGCGTCTACATCGCGGCGGTGGCGCGCTGCTTCCCAGGTCGCAACCCGCGGGGTGGCGGCGATCTGCGGCCCTCGCGGCGGGTGGTCGAGAACTGCTCCGCCTGGCTCGACGCCGAGCTCAAGCTGCTGCGGCCGCCGGTCGTGATCGCGGTCGGCCAGCTCGCCATCTCCCGGTTCCTGGGCCCGGGCTCGCTGGAGGAGCGGGTCGGGCTCGCCTTCGGCTCGGCACCGGTGGTCGTACCCCTGCCGCACCCGTCCGGACAGAGCCGGTGGCTGAACGACCGCGCCAATCAGGATCGGCTCGAACGCGCGCTGTCCTTAATATCGGAGCTGAGGGGAAGGCATTGCGGTACGAAGAGATCCTGAGGCGGTCCTTGCGGATCGTCTGGACGCGGAAATACCTCTGGGTCCTGGCGCTGCTTGCGGGCGAGGGCTTCGGGGGCGGTTCGTCGGGCAACTTGACCAGCGGGCAGCCCAACTTTCAGTCCGGTGCCGGCAGCGCGTCCGCTGGCCAGCCGGACTTCAGCCCGGTGTCCAGCTGGGTCGCCGACCACCTCGGGCTGATCCTCTTGATCGCGGCGGCGGTCGCCGTCATCTGGCTGATCTGGTTCCTCGTCGGCTGCGTAGCCTCGGGGGCCATGATCCGGGCGTCAGCTGAGCTGGACTCGGGCGCCGACTTTCGGTTCGGCCAGGCCTGGCGGGCCGGCCTTTCGACGTTCTGGCGCGTGCTCGCGCTGCGGTTGGGAGTCTTCCTGGTGATCGCGGTCCCGACCCTGCTGGGTTTCCTGGTCGCGGGCTTGCTTGTGCTGAACAACCGCCCGTTCGGCGCCCTGCTGATCGCCGCGCCCTTCATCGTGCTCGTCGCCGTCCTGGCGATCGTGCTCGGAGCGCTCTATACGCTGGCGATCCGCGCCTGCGTCCTGGACGGCCTGGGACCGTGGGCGTCCTACCGGCGGGCTGTGGAACTCGTCCTGACGCGGACCTCGCGAGTGGTCATCACGCTGCTGCTTATGATCGCGGTCGGGATCGGCGCCGGCATCCTGACCGGCCTCGTGTTCACTCTCATCACCCTGCCCTTCGTAGGGCCGCTGTTCGACGCTTTCGGGCGCCAGGACTACGGCCGCGCCTTCGGCAGCCTGGCGCTGCTGTTCGCCGTGACTACGCCGATTTCGATTTTGATCGGGGCGCCGATCGGGGCTTACTTCTCGACCGTCTGGACGGTGGCCTACCGGCGCTTCGGGGCAGAGCCCGAGGCGCCGCCGGCACCGGCGCTGGCCGCGTAGCCGCCGCCGGCTCGAGCGGCTCCTTCTCGGCCTCGGGCTTCCCGTTGGCCTGAGCGTCCGCCTCGATCCGTTCGATCGCTTTGACCAGCTGCTCGGCCCGCCGGTTGCGAGCCGGCCGGCGGCCGCCGAAGATGGTGCGCTCCAGCTGGCTCGGCATGGTGCCCGTTTCCATCGCCTGGTGGACGGGCACCGCCCAGGGCCTGGCCTCCAGGATGCGGGGCGAGATCTCGATGCCGTGGCGCTGGAAGATGCCGTCGAAGTACGGGTGGTTCTTCGCCATGCCGTCGAGCACGGATTCGTAGCCGTGCTGGGCGACCACCAGCCGAGCACTGGTGCTCATCACCTCGTGGAAGAACATCTTCTCGTCGTTCGGTGAGGGCTCGATCAGGACGATGTCCTTCTCGGGGTGGCGGGCTTTGAGGATCCGGATGTGGTCGTTCAGCGTGTCCTTCAAGATGCCCCGGGCCAGCTGATTCGCGACGCCCTTGATGCCGAGGTCGGCGATGCTGGAGCCCCAGCGGTGCAGGAAGGTCGAGTCCCGGATGCCGCGGACGTCGAGCGGCGCCAGGGCGTTGACTACCACGACCAGGTCGGCGCCGTGGTCGATGGCCACGTCCACCGCGGCGGCGCCCTTGACGCCGCCGTCGACGTAGTCGACGCCGTTGATGCGGACGGGCTTGAAGACGATCGGGATGGCGCTGGAGGCGGCCACCGCGTCGGGGATGCTGACCTGGGGCCGGCTGTCGGGCCCGAAGACGGTGCGCTCCCAGGTGTCGAGCGCGCAGGCGACCACGTAGAGCTCGCGGTCCAGGTCCTTGAACTCGGTCGGCATCTCGGCCAGCTCCAGGAGCTCCTTCATGAAGGCGCCCAGCTCGCTGGAGTCGAGCAACCCGCTCGGCAGGGCCAGGCTGATGAAACCGGCGATGTCGCTGAGCAGGAAGCTGCCCTTGTGGCGGAGGAGGTCCGAGACGAAGGCGGGGACGTGGCGGGGCAGCTGGGTGATGCGCTGGCCGAACTCCTTGACGTTCGGGCTGAAGACGTGGCGGAAGAGGCGCCATTGGAGGCTCAGGCTGGGGTTGCGGGCCATGTCGACGAGGGCGCGCGGAGGGATGCCCTGCGCGATCAGGGTGGCGATGAAGGCGCCCGCGCTGGTGCCGATATAGAGGTCGAAGTCGAGCACGCTGCGGTTCAAGAGCAGGTCGTCGAGGGCGCGCAACACGCCCAGCTGGTAGATGCCGCCGGTGATGCCGCCCCCCGCCAGGACCAGCGCGGTCTTGCCGGTGCCGTGCTTGCGGACGGCGCGGGTCCGCTGCGAGCGCCTGACTCTCAGCGCCGGGTGGTCGCCCTGGTCGCCGTCGTTCTGCCCCGGCTGTGTTGGCACCTGCCTATCCTAGTGGGCGGCTTTTGCCGTACTTCTTTCCGACGCGCCGCGAGGGCGACCTGGTGGTCATCGGCGGGGCCGACGCGCGGCACCTGGCGGGGCCTCTGCGGGCGCGGGTGGGGGAGCGGATCTCGGTGGTCGATCCGGCGGGGTTCCTGCTTTCGGTTCAGCTCTCGTCGGTGTCTTCGCGCGAGGTGGTCGGGACGGTGGTCGAGACCCGGCCGCACGACCCGGAGCCGAGGGCCAAGATCGCAATGGGGATCTCCCTCCTGCCGGCGCAGCAGCTCGAGTACGCCCTCTCGCGCTGCACCGAGCTGGGGGCCTACTCCTTCTTGCTGATCAGGGCCGACCGCAGCGTTTCGAAAGCGGTGAAGCCCGAGCGCTGGGCCGCGATCTGCCGGGAGGCGGCCATGCTCGCGGGCCGCCTCCGGATCCCCTCGGTCTCCGACCCGATCCCACTCCGCGAAGCGCTGAGCGAAGACGCACTGATGCTCGACCGCTCCGGCCAGTCGCACCTCGTCGACCGGGCCAAAGGCGACTGCACGCTTCTCATCGGCCCGGAGGGCGGCTGGTCGCCCGCGGAACTTGAGCTTGGCTCTGGACGGCTGGTCACCATGGGCCCCCGCAACCTGCGGGCCGACACCGCAGCCATTGCAGCACTCGGCGTGATCGTGGTTAGCAGCGCCGGCACCGCGCACGGTTCGGGACCGTGAGGCCCCGGGTTCAAATCCCGGGCCCCCGACCAGTTTTTGAATTCAAAACGGGTGATTTGGCGCGTTGTCAGGAGCCCGACGGGTCACAGCCGGGGCACAATTTCGTGGGGAACTATCGTTTTTGGCGCGTGCGGTCGTGACTGTCGTTGACCGATCTGAACTCGTTTTGTAGCAATCGATGGCTCCGCGGAGTCTTCAGGCTGACGACGCAACGGTCAGGACCGTGAGGCACCGTCCGGCCGAAATCGGACGTGCCGGCGCCTCGAAGGTTTTCCGGCGGTGGTGGCTATGGGAGATCTTGTGTTCGCCGCCGCGTCAAGGTGCGCGGGTTGGTCGCAACGATCACCGCGAGCGCGGCCAAACCGTGGAGCACGGCCACGATGATCGGGATCGTGTGGACGTCCGACGCGGGGGTCTGCACGATCGACGTGTCGAGGTTAAACGCGCCGTGCGCAACCAGGACGAGCAGCAAGCTTCCGCGGCTGCCGTTAAGGAGCCATGCGTAGAGGATTGCGGTTGACGTCAAGCGCACGTACGTCTGTGGGAAGTCAGTCCAACTGAAGAGCGAGAGTCCGCCGGGGACGGCGACGGGCCAAAGGTGCCACGTGCTCCAGAGGATTCCGATCGCGATGGCGGCCCCAAGCGCTCCGATCGAACGCTGCAGTCTCAGCTGCCCGAAGCCTCTCCAGCCAAGCTCTTCGCCCAGCGCACCCGCGACGATCGCGCCGATGGTGAACGGGATCGCCGCAAGACCGCCTTCGGCCGTGCCGGATGGTAGGGCAATCCATTGTTGGGGCGCGGCGCCACCAAGCGCCACATAGATGAGGTCAGCCAGAAGTAGCAGTGGAATCGGACCGAGCAGGGCGACCAGATACCAGCCCACGTGGACACGCCACCGCGTGAGCGGCTTCAGCAGCCTGCGCACGCCACCTGCGCCCGGCCACCGCCACGCGATCAGGAGAGCGGCGATCGCCGGGGTCCAAGCGGTTAACAGGATCCCGATGATCACGATCGGAGGCGCGGAGGACGAGTTGGCGTTTAGCTTGGCTAAGTCCTGATGCAACACGTAGAGCGGCGCCAGCCCGAGGAAGAGAAGCGCGAACACGAGAACCGCCCAGGCGACGACGGCGGGGTCCAGCCGGCCGCCGGGCACAGCCTTGGGCAGCGGCAATGCTTCCGACGGGGGGACGGCCGGACCGCTCACGGTTGGCGCGAGCTTATACGCGGGCATGCCCGTTTGGGCGGACCTGCGCGAAGCTCGGGACGTAACCCCCATAGAGTGGCAGCCGAGCCGTGTCACAGCCGTGTCACAGACTCGCGAAACCAGGAGGACACGGGAGGACGCCAAAGGACACGACGAGCTCGGCGATTGAGTTCGGGAGGACCTAGGAGGAACTCTGGGGATAGGCAAGGACACGCCAGGACGGCGGTTCGGGACCGTGAGGACGATGTTTCAAATCCCTCGCCCCCGACCATTTTCGTATTCGAAGTCGGCGATTCTTTAGGTTGTCTGGAGTCGGCGGATCACGGCCGGGTCACAATTTCCTGCGGAGCATCAAACCGAGGCGGTGTAACGGTGCCTGTCGTGGGGCAGCGTGAGAACACTACGCTGCAATCGCGCCTTTGATCAGTACTCGCTGCCCGGATCCCATCCTGCCGGCGCGCAGGCCCTGCAGCGCCGTCAGCGCGGCCACGGGCACGGCTGCGGCTTGCTCGTACGTCATGCCGGTCGGTTTACCGATGAGGTGATCTTCCAGCGCTGTCGCATATTCGGCGAACGAGCCGTTGCCCAAACCGAAGACATCATCGCCCTGGCGGAAACGCGTGACGCCGTTGCCAACGGCGTCGACGCGCCCAGCGACATCCACGCCGCGCACCCTAACCCTTGGCTTGCTCCTTCCCATCGCCAGCCGCGCGAGGTACGGCGTACCCCGCAAGTAGTGCCAGTCAAGTGGGTTCACGCCCGCGGCGTGCACGCGAAGGAGCACTGCGCCGTCGTTCACCGCCGGTTTTTCGACCTCCTCGAGCCGCAGGACCTCAGGCGGGCCGTACGCGTCCTGGACGATCGCCTTCATGAGTGCAATTCCAACGGTTGAGTCTTGATCCCCCGAATAAGGAGCCACAGGCCCGTGGCGATCTCAGCGATCCCAATCGGCAGGCCGCCGATGCCGAGAAGCTGCCCGGAATACTGCACGACGACAAGGGAGGCGACAAACGTGATCAGGCAGAACAGAGAAGCAAAGATGCCGCCCGCCGCAAGGATTCGCGGAATGTAGGCCGACTTGAGAAACAGGTAGAAGAAGATCGCCGATCCGACCGAGAAGAAGATGACGCTGACGACGGTGGCGATCCCGGTCGGGGCCACCGACAGGAGAGAGCTCAGATCCGCCAAGGCGGCCAGCTGATTGGCATCAAACGGGCTGGTGCGATTCGCGTCGAGATAGATCTGCAAGGTGGCGAACGCGAGCACGATCGCCACTCCGGCGATCGCGACCTCCACCAGCCTGAACAGCAACGCCGTTATCGCGAGGTTCGCGTCGACAGGCTTGACCGTCACGTACAGGCCGGCGGCAAGCAGTACGGTCGACAGAATCCCAGCCAGGCCACAGCAGATGCCGATTCTATAGAGCGCTTCCGAAGCCGAGATGTTGTGCGCAGTGGAAAGGAAACCGCCGGTTCCGCTGACTCTGGCGAGAATCACGACGCCTCCAATGTCGAGCGCATCGACGACGAGGTACATCAACCCCGCAAGTCGCGCGTAAGCCTGCTGCGAGGATTCCTTCATGCTTGCCTCCCTCCGGGTTCATGTGTCGGCGTTGACTTGAGGCTGATGACCTCATGACCGCGCAACGCCTCCAGAAATGGCTGAAAGCTGCCGCAGACCAAACAGCGCACGATGGGACCTCCGACTTCCACCTCGCTCACGCCCGACGCCCGCGCAATCTGCTGGACGGGCGGGTTGCCCACGAAGGTCACCTCGACTCGCTGTACCGGCTGCTCACTGGTCATGCTCGCCACGCTAGGGAGCAGACTGATCGCCGAAATCCCCCGAATTCGTGATTCTGTAGCTAACTAAACATGTTGCTCGCGGCGGTAGTACTTTGCCGTTCATGGCCAGGCCCACCCGCCGACCGGGCAATCTGCCCGCCGAAGCAACGAGCTTCGTCGGCCGCCGCCGCGAACTTGCCGAGCTGAGAAGCAAGCTGGGCGCGGCTCGCTTCGTCAGCCTCGTCGGGCCGGGCGGTGTCGGCAAGAGCCGCCTTGCCATACGCGTCGCCACCGACCTGGCGCGCGGCTTCAAAGGCGGCGCGTGGCTGGTCGAGCTCGCTGAGGTCCGTGATCCTGGACTGGTTGCCAATGCCGCCCTCGCGGCCTTGGATCTGCGAGACCAGGCGGCGACTGAACCGCTGGCCCTTCTGCTCTCTTACCTACGGGACAAGGAGATCTTGCTGGTTTTGGACAACTGTGAGCACTTGCTCGAGGCAGCGGCTCAGCTCGTGTCCGGTGTGGTGAAAGTGGCGCCTGGTGTGCGCGTGATCACCACCAGCCGCGAGCCGCTGTCGGTGCCGGGTGAGCATGTTGTCCCTGTGCCGCCTCTTGAATTGCCGGCGGATAACGAAACCGAGGCGCTCGCCCAGCTGCGACAGAACGAGGCGGTGATGTTGTTCACCGAGCGGGCGGCTGCGGCAGCGGGCAAATTTGAGCTGACCGCTTCCAACCAATCGGCCGTGGCGGACCTATGCCGGCGGCTCGACGGTCTGCCGCTGGCGATCGAGCTCGCCGCAGTCAGAACCCGGGTCCTTACGACGGAGCAGATTCTCCAGCGTCTAGACAATCGGTTCGGGTTACTCACAGGTGGAAGCCGGGCTGCTTTACCTCGTCATCAAACGCTTCAAACCACCATCGATTGGAGCCACGATCTGCTGTCGGGTGACGAGCAAACGCTGCTCCGGCGGTTGTGCGTGTTCGCGGGCAGATTCACGCTCGAAGACGTCGAGGGGGTCTGTTCATCAGAGGATGTGCGGGCGTCGCGCATGCTCGACTTGCTGTCGTCCCTGGTCGACAAATCGCTGGTCAACAGGGAGGACACCAAGAGACTCGCTTGCTATCGGCTGCACGAGACAATGCGTGACTATTCCAGCCTCAAGTTGCGAGAGGCCGGTGAGGTGGAAGTCACGGGGCAACGCTGCGTGGAGTACTACCTGTCGAGGTGCCGGCGATCCGAAGAGCAAGCTCGCCATCGGCTTGCTGAGTGGCTCGAATGGATGGAGCTGGAGATCGACAACGTCCGAGCGGTCCTTCGGCATTGCCTCAGTCAGGGCGACGTCTCGCTCGGTCTCGATCTCGCCGGCGCACTGTACTGGTATTGGGTCACACGCGGCACTGCCGAAGGCGCGCGCTGGCTGGATGAGCTGCTTGCGTCAGAAGGTGGGAGTCATGCACTGCATGCGTCGGCTTACTACCTGCGCGGATTCTTGGCCAACCTGCAGGCTGACCCGACTACTGCCCGGCCTTGGTTTGAGCGCGCCGCGGCGACGGCTCGAGACTCAGGGCAGGCCGCTCTGCTGTCGCGAACGCTGTCGCAGGCATCCATCGCCGAAAACATGGCTGGTCGGCGACTGTCCGCGCGGCGAATGCTCGATGAGGCAGAGGCGGTGGCAATGGACGTTGATGACGTCGCTGTGAAGCTTGGGTTGTTGCAGGCGCGCACACTCAACAGTCTCTTTACTGGCGATCTCGAGGCAGCCAGATCCACATCCACAGAGGGCGTGCGCCTCAGCCGGGAAGCAGATGAACCCTACCGTCTGGAGATGATGCTGATGAATCAGGGCTCCGCTGCGCTGATCGCGGGTGATGTGGATGCGTCCAAGGCGCCGTTCGCGGAATCGTTGCGAATCGCACGCAGCATCGATGACCGGATCGCACAGTATTACTTGCTCGACGCGTTGGGTTGCCACGCCGCCGGCGCTGGCAAAGCGCGGCTGGCAGCACACCTGCTCGGGGCGGCGGAAACGGTGCGGACTGGGGCGGGCGCAAGGATCATTCCGACAATTGCTCCGCTAATAATCCAGGCACGAAAGTCGGCCGTCGCGGCGCTTGGGCAGTCGAACTTCGAGAAAGGGTTCGAGGCCGGGAAGCGCCTGGCCCGGGACGCCGCAGTCCGGCTGGCCCTTGGCGAGCCAGAAGTTGCTGCCGTGGTTACAGACGGAGCCGGCGCGAAGCTTCTGGGCAAGCGAGAAGGAGAGGTCGCCAGCCTGGTCGCCCACGGCCTGAGCAACAAGCAGATTGGAGCCCGACTCTTCATATCCGAGCACACGGTCGACAGCCATGTGCGCAGCATCTTGAACAAGCTGGGCTTTAACTCACGGGTCCAGATCGCCGCCTGGATGGCATCGTCGCAACATTAGCCGCATCTAGTAACTGGTGGCTGGGTGCCCACGCGACCCACGCGAAGCGAGTCGAAACCCTGACCAGCGGACCTGTGCTGGGATCACGGCGTTGGGGTCTAATCCTGACCGTTCCCGGGTCACAGCCGGGTCACAGATTCCCGGCACCAGGCGGCTCTAGGAGGACACGGACGGACACCAAGGAGCGGCAATTTGAGTTCAGGCGGGCATCTGCGGAGCCGCCGGGACACTCGAGGACATGCAACCAAGACGGTTCGGGACCGTGAGGACGAGGGTTCAAATCCCTCGCCCCCGACCAATTTCGAGTACAAAATCGCCGTTTTTGGACGTCATCCGTGGTCGCCGGGGCACAGCCGGGGCACACATTCGTGGAGAACCTCACAACGAGGCTGCGAAGTCATTCGCGATGATCGGCCGGTCTGAACTCGGACGGCAGCGACTATATGAGTGCGCACAGCGGTATATCAGTTGACGCAACTGTCAGGACCGTGAGGCACCCGGTTCGAAAATCACAGCCCCGCGCGACGGATGACGCACAGGACAGGACCGTGAGGCTCGATCGAGGGAATCCTGACGCATCGTCTGGGGTCATCTCAGCCCGGCACCGCTGAAGCCGATGGTAGCGGTTCGCACGGCGACCCCCTGGGGCTTGACTTTGTACTGCAAAGCACGTTAGTTTGTGGTGCAAAGGAGAGCTCGATGAATGTGATAGGAGACCCCAACCAAGCCGCATCCGCCGGCGAAGAGGCCGGCCTGGATCCCAGGGAGGCGGTGAAGATCCTCGAACAGGCCAAGAGGCAGGCTCAGCGTCAGTTCAATCCTCAGCCGCCGCTGCTCGTAGTCGTGGGAGCGGCGTTGGTCTTCCTATTCGGGTATGGCGCGGTCTGGTGGTCGATGCGCGATCAGCACCCGTACAGCAGCGGTCCGGCCCTCTGGTCGCTGGCTGTGCTGTACGGGCTCATCGCCATCTCGGCGATCGCCGGCTCGGTGGTCTTTGGCCGGGCGCAATCCGGCGTGGGCGGCAGGGCTCGACGCCAGCAGCAGATCCAGGGCGTCGCGTTTGCGGCCGCCGGGATAGGCGCCTGGGTGGTCGAGGGCGCGTTGCGCTACCGCGGCGTGAGCTTCGAGATCGTGTACGGGGTGTACGGGCCCACTGTGCCGCTGATCGCTTTGATCGCAGTGGCAGCCGGAATCAATGCGATGCGGGAGAGCTGGCTCGAGCTCGGCGTCTGCATCGGGATCATCGCCGTCGCCTCCGTGAGCACGTTCTTCGGACCGCTGGGGGCGTGGGGACTCACCGGTCTGGGCTGCTGTCTGGTGCTGCTGGCTTACGCCGCCGCGTTGGTGGTTCAGCAGCGTCGCGCGTGAGAGGCTCAGCTGTGTCCACCAGCACGGTTGAGCCGCTTGACCCTTTGATCCACGTCCCAGCGCGTTTGCGGATCCTCGTCACTTTGGCCGCGCTGAACGAGGGCGACACGCTCTCCTTCACCCGCCTTCAGAAAATGCTCGACCTGACGCCCGGCAACCTGATCACTCATCTACGAAAGCTCGAGGACGCCCGCTACCTCAAGAGCGAGAAGACCTCGGATGGGAATGGGCTAACGACGATCGTGACACTAACAAGACGGGGCCGCGCAGCCCTGGACGCTTACACCGAAGCGCTGCGCAACCTGCTCGGCGGGCTGGCACCGTGAGCGCGGCACCGGCGGTCACTGTTGAACACCTCGTCAAGAAGTACGGGCGCCTGGTTGCCGTCGACGACGTCTCCTTTTCCATACATGAGGGAGAGATTTTCGGAATCATCGGACCCAACGGCGCCGGCAAGACGACCACCGTGGAGTGCATCTCTGGCCTGCGCACTCCCGATTCGGGGTCAATCAGCGTGTACGGGCTTTCTCCGCGGAAGGATCGAAACAAGATCAGAGAGTTCGTCGGTGTCCAGCTGCAGGAGGCTGCGTTACCTCCGCGCCTCAAGGTCGGTGAAGCAGTCAGGCTCTTCGCCTCGTTCTACTCAAACCCCCTCGATCCGGACGAGTTGCTCGAGTCACTCGGCATCAAGCAGTTCGACCACTCCTCGTTCAAGAGCCGTTCCGGCGGCCAGAAACAGAGGCTGTCCATCGCCCTGGCTCTGGTGGGAAACCCCAAGCTCGCCATCCTCGACGAGCTGACCACGGGGCTGGATCCTGAAGCAAGGCGTGAAATCTGGGGCCTGATCGAACGCATGAGAGACCGTGGCGTGACGGTGATCTTGGTGACTCACTTCATGGACGAGGCAGAAAGACTGTGCGACCGCCTCGCGCTCATCGACCACGGGACCGTCGTAGCGCTCGACACCCCGGAGGCGATCGCGGCGAAGGCAGGGGGGAGCAGGGTCCGCTTCGTCCCTTCTCAACCAGTTGACGAGCAGACCTTGCGAGCGATACCCGGGGTGAAGGAAATCGAGAGAAAGGAAAAGTACGTCACCGTCACCGGTACCGGCGATCTCTCTGGAACTCTGATCAATGCGCTGGCAGCGGTAGGAGTTCGGGTATCAGATGTGGAGGCGCGAACCGGGAATCTCGAGGATGCCTTCATCAAGCTGACGAGGGACGACGTCTCACGCGATGAGAAAGAGGTTCAGACATGACTGATTCACAGCTGGGTAAGTCGACGAGCCACAGGTCGGCCTTTCCTTTCGAGCTGCTCAAGGTCCAGAGCAAGCTCGCCTTGCGAGAACCGTATGCCCTTCTGGGCGGGCTGGCACTCCCAGTTGCCCTCCTGGCGCTGTTCGGGTTCATCGGAAAGGCAAATCCAGGCAACGTTGGCGACTCCGGTCTGACGGTCATCGACCTCTGGACCCCAACCCTCCTGGTCATCTCGTTGCTGATTATTTCTGTTTCCCTGCCGAACACCCTGGTCAGAGATCGTGAGATCGGCTGGCTGAGAAGGGTTTCCACGACACCGCTGCATCCATCGAGGCTGCTGGCCGCACAGCTGATCATCGATCTGGTTCTTGCAGCGGCGGCAGTCGTGATCATCATCGGGGGTGGCGCACTCGTGTTCGGTGCGTCACTACACATGCAGATTCTGCCTTTTGGTCTATCGCTTGTGCTCACGATCGCCGAGATGTTCGCGCTTGGCATGGTGCTGGTGGCCTTGGTGCCGACACAGGCGGTCGCCCAACCCGTCACCGGGGTGATTACCTTCGCTTTGATGTTCGGTTCGGGTCTGTGGGTTAACCCTGCGCAGGTGGGCGACCCTTTGCGGACGATCATGTATTACTCGCCGAGCGGCGCGGCCGCGAAGGCTGTAGTCGATTCGGCGTTCAATGGGGGCCCTTCATACGCGGGGCTGCTGACGATGGCCGTCTACACGGTCATCTTCGGATTCATAGCGATTCGCTATTTCCGCTGGGAGTAGGTTGACGCCCGCGCTAGGGGCCGCTGTCACCCTTTGTCACAGCTTCGAATTTCCGAGTCTGGATAGTCTTCAAGAGCTCCAGCTCGAAGTGGCGATCGAAGATAAGGAAGGCGAATACCCGTCGTCCACGATCCTCGTCAACGCTGTCGATGTTATGGGCGCGCCGACCTTCATGGCCGCCGGCTGCCGTTTGGATGTCCCCACCAAGCACAGATTGTTGGTCGCACTCCGGAACACGTGATGTCAGCCAACACTCGACGTCGCCAGATCGGCGGCATCGGCACCGCGGCCCGGGTCGGTCTGGGGCTCGCCTTCATGGTGCTCGGGTTAACCGGTGGTCGCGTCTCCGTGCTGCACGGCCAGGTGGGAATTGGCTTCGAGCCCCTGTCGGTGGCTGTCGGGCTGGTCGGCTTTCCAGCCGTCGTGCTGGGGTGGCAGTGGCTTCGCGCACGCATTGTCCCGACCCGCCTTCAAGCAACTGGACCCGGGAGCACAGCACTCAACATGCTCGTTTTGGCCGCACTGCTCCTCACCCCGTGGTACGCACCGCCACTCTCCTTCACCAGCGTCGCGGCGCTCGTCTTTTACGGAGCTTCGATGCTGCTGGCGGTGCTTCGCGGCTACAGCGGATGCGAGGTGACGGCGATCTCCAACTGGATTCTCGGTAGGGACGACCAGGTTGGCTGCCTTGTGCTCAGCCCGGTGGACGACCTGGAGCGCCGCTTGAAGGGTCAAATGTGATGCGACGGAGATATTGCTCTACGTTGCGACCGTTGGTGCGCGTCTTTGAGATTCGGCTCCGCAGGGACGGCATCGCGCACTGGCGCTAAGCGCGCCTGGTTCAGACTCCTCCGCGGAGCGCGTCCGTCGGAGACATCCGCGCAGCGCGGCGCGCGGGCAACAGACCCCCCAGCGCGGAATCGGCCACTTATGCGGTCGAACCCTTATCCTCGTTCGGCCGGGCCTTCCGGCGTCCCACGGAGACAGAGAAACCCCCGAATGCCGCACGCTCAAGAATCTGAGTCCGTAACCAGGACGACCCGCGTAGATCCAAGGCTGGCTGACTCTCCCAACGGCTCACCACGCGGCGCATGTCTGCTCCGAGTCACCACTACGAGAGAGCGGCTACCACATACGTCAACCGGCCGCTTTCCTGACAAGCTTGCCGATTTTTTCTTCGATGGCGGGGGTGAGTCTGTTCACGGCAAAAGAGGTAGGCCAAAAGTCACCGTCATCGAGGTTCGCGTCCTGCTGGAAACCGAACGTCGCGTACCTTGACTTGAACTTTGCTCCACTCTGGAAGAAGCAGATAACCTTGCCGTCCTTCGCATAAGCGGGCATGCCGTACCAAGTTTTCGGACTGAGAGTCGGCGCCTTGGCTTTTACGATGGCGTGGATCCGCTCGGCCATGACGCGGTCCGGTTTCGCCATTTCGGCGATCTTCGCGAGTACGTCGCTTTCCCCGTCCACCTTGCCTGAGCGAGCCCGTTGGCGCTCGTTGAGGGTCTCTCTCATCGCGGCTCGTTCCTCGGGCGACAACAAGGCGTCTCCCTTGCCGGCGGTGCGGCGAACCGACGTTTGCGCGGCCTTCTTTTTGCTCATGCTGCTCCTCCTCAAGGCTGGGCATTAGGGGCACGGCACACTGTATCCCCGAGAACTCGGTTTAGGGATATCCATTCAGCCGAAGTTAGTGCTCGCGCATCGACGGGCGGCCAGCAGATGGGCGCGCGGGCTGATGTAGGACTCATGACCGGACAAATCGCGTCAGCCGCGCTTGGGCTAGTTGTTGGGGTAGCGGGCGGCCTCCTATTGGTTGCCCTCGGCTCGTAGCACCAATCGCCTATCGCCGCAGTGGCGACCACGATCTTTGGTGGGGGCCGCGATGACCTGAATAGTCGTCCTGATCACCAGGCTGGAGGAAGTCTCTCTGGAAGCCTGAGCACTGACGGTCAGTATCTTGCTTGTGGCCGCGACTTGGAAGGTCGAGAAGGGAGTGCGCTTACTGGTCTACGACGCCGCTAGCCGGACGGCGTCGGCGAGCCAGGCTTCGGCGGCGGGGGTGCCGAGCCCGGGGTTGATGTCGAAGCGGTCGGGGGCTAGCGAGGCGATGCGCCAGCCGTCGCCGAGCGCGGCGCGCAGCTCGCCCTCGGTGACGCGGCGGGGACCCCAGTCGCCAGGCTGGCGGTCGCTGAAGCACATCAGGTGAAGGTGGCCGCCCGGGCGGAGGACGGCGTGGACGGCGGCTATGTAGCGCGCGCGGGCAGCGTCGTCGAAGACGTGGAACAGCCCGCTGTCAATGACCGTGTCGAAGACCTCACCGAGGGTGTCGACACGGAACGCGTCGAACACCTGGAAGGTGGCGTCGACGCCGCGTTCGGCTGCCTTGCGGCGGGCGGTCTCGATCGCGAGTGTCGAGATGTCGATGCCGAGGGCGCGGGCGCCCAGGCGCGCAGCGAGGATCGTGTGCTCGCCGGTGCCGCATCCGGCGTCGAGAAGTGCACCGGTGAACGCGCCGATCTCGGTGAGGCGAACAAAGGCGGGCTGCGGGCGGCCGATGTCCCACGGTGGCGAAGGGCCTGCGTAGGAGCTATCCCAATCGTTGGCGGCTGCGGTCATGTCGCGCATTCTCACCCAACTGACGAGCAGGGCAAGCGGTGCGGCCGCGTCGTGTCGGCGGAGGGGGCGGCCTGGACGGCGGCGAGCCGGAGTGGAAACATTGGCAATTTGGTCGGGGAGGCCGGCTTGAACTTATTCTCGAAGGCCGCACACCTTAAGGAAATACAGGGCAGCCGGCGGTGACCTGGCTCAGCACGGTCGGGTTCGAATCCCATCAGGGCGATTGTCTGCGGATGGCGTTCCTGCAGCGGGGTGGGGAAGAGGCAGGGCGCCGCTGATTGTCATTTCGAACCCCACACAAAAGCGCGAGGGGGTCACGCACCCGCGTATGCGCGCTGCAAAGCGGCGAGATCGAACTTCTTCATCTTGAGGAAGGCCTGGGTCACCCGGGCGATCTGCTCGGGGGAGCCCTTCGTCATCATCTCGTCCATCGCGGCCGGGACGATCTGCCAGGAGAGGCCGAACCTATCCTTCAGCCATCCGCACTGCTCAGCTTCCGGAACGGCCGATAGCGCCTCCCAGTAACGGTCGATCTCGGCCTGATCGGCGCAGCTGACCAGGAACGAGACCGCCTCGTTGAACGTGAAGTCGTGTGGGCCCGCCGAGTCCATCGCTGCGAAGCGGTTGCCGTCGAGCGTGAAGTCGCAATGCTTGAACGTCCCCTCCCGTTCTGGCTGCTCTCCCGGTCCGTAACGCATCGGGTCCCCGACGGCGGACCTGGGAAAGATCGAGGCGTAGAGGTCAACCGCCTCCTCGGCGCGGCCGCTCACGTCCCCGACGAACATGAGGGTGGGCGTGATGCGCTGCGAGATCTCCAGCTCGCGAGCGAGCATGATCTGCCAGGAGAGCCCGTAGCGGTCGTTGGTCCAGCCAAACCGATCGCTGAACGGATAGGAGTCGAGGGGCATGAGCGCCTGGCCCCCGGCACCGAGGCGAGCCCAGAGCCAGTCGACCTCGTCCCGCGTCGAACACGAGACCAGGAACGAGATGGCGGACGTGAACTTGAACAGCGGTCCCGCGCTGATGGCCATGAAACCCTGCCCAAGAAGCTCGAACGAGACGATCTCAGAGTCTCCAGAGGGCGTGTCGTGGATGGTGGTGGTGTTCGTGATCCTTGAGGAGGGGAAGGTCTCCACGTAGAACCCGGCTGCCTCGCGGGCCTCGGTGTCGAACCACAGATGCGGTCGGATTCGGTTGGTCATCCCGCTCATTATCGTGACCGTGGGCGGCTCGACCCAGGCCGCCCGCGAGTGCCCTGACCGCCTCTTAGGCCCCGCTTACTGTTCGTTACGTCCGCGACGCTGACCACCGCCACAGGAATGACAAGTCAGCCGATCACCTCCCCAACTCGTGATACGGGCAGTTAAGGCAACAAATGAGGTAGCAGGATGGCGCAGCCGCGGGACCACAGCTCCCGCGGCCTCGCGCCAGTCGCTGCACTGGCTCCAGCTTGGTCGCGGTGCATCGACCTAGGACCAGCTCGCCGCCGACAATGTCGTAATCCAAAATCGGCAAATGTGTCGGTGGTCGCTACCCGCCGGGTCGCGTTCCTAGCCCGCGTCGTCCAGCGGCATCAAACCGTGGCGAAGGCGCGTCGCTTGCGGCCCGGCCGCGATCCATACGCAAGGAATGGACCGATGGCCGCATTCAGAGCGGCCACCATATCAGCGAATTCCTTGTCGCTCAGGTGCAAGACCAGCTGGCGATAACCGACCCGTCCCTTGAAAAATCAACGTCGGCGCTCCGGAGGTATTGGTCGAGCTGGCGATGAGGCCGGCCGCAAAAGCTGTGAAGTAGCCGATCTGGTCATCGCGTGAAGCCTCTGCCATGTCCTCCGGGGAGAACGCAGCGCTGCCCTCGGCGAGGACATACGTTCGCTCCACCGCGACCCGCACCCGCTTCTCTGCGGCGATCGCGAGGACGCCGCCATGGAAGGGTCGTTCGATCTGCCTGTAGAGCGTCGCTTGGGGCACATCGGTCAAGAGGGCGGCGACCTGCTGAGGCGTGGGCCGCCGGCGTATGCGGGGTAGTCGCCGGGGCACAGCCGGGGCACACATTCCCGGAACAGGGCGGTGCTTGGAGGACACCAAAGGACACAGGGGCCGCGGCCTTTGAGTTCAGCAGGACCCTGGCGGAGCCGTCGGGACCCTCGAGGACACGCCGCCGACACGGTTCGGGACCGTGAGGCCCCGGGTTCAAATTGAACCGCGCTGGGTTCGATGGAGGCTTCATTCTTTGGGAGGATGTAGCCCATGCCAGCATCGAACCACCAGACGTCGAAGCAAGGGTCAGGGCACCGACACCCGCGAGAGCTACGTGAGCGGGCGATCAGGATGGTCGAGGAGACCATCAGGGAGACCGGCGAGCGCCACGGCGTTGTAACGCGGGTGGCGGTACAGCTCGGACTCGGCTCGGAGACGCTGCGCCATTGGGTCAAGCAGGCTGAGGTCGACAGCGGCCAGCGGCCGGGCACAACGACCGAGGAGCGGCAGCGGATTGCCGAGCTGGAGAGGGAGGTCCGAGAGCTGCGACGGGCGAACGAGATCCTCAAGGCGGCCGCCAGTTTCTTCGCGCGGGAGCTCGACCCGCGACTGCCGAAGTAGTCCGCTTCATCCAGCGTGGTCGCTGGGGGGTCGAGCCGATCTGCAGAACGCTGGAGGTCGCCCCTTCTACCTACTACGCGGCGGCCACCCGGCCAGCCTCGCTACGTCAGGTCCGAGACGAAGCTCTGAGGCCAGAGGTGAACCGTGTCCACCAGGACAACTACGGCGTCTACGGCGCCCACAAGGTCTGGCGCCAGCTCAACCGAGAGGGCTTCGCGGTCGGCCGCGACCGAGTGCGGCGGCTGATGAGGCGACTCCAGCTGGCCGGCATCCGGAGGGGCAAGGTGAAGCAAACTACCTTCCCAGGCGAAGGCGGCGAGCGGCCCCAGGATCTGGTCGAGCGCAGCTTCAAGGCCACCGAACCGAACCGGCTCTGGGTTGCTGACCTGACCTACGTCAGCACCTGGTCGGGCTTCGTCTACGCGGCCTTCCTGGTCGATGTCTTCAGCCGCCGGATCGTGGGCTGGCGGGTCGCCGCTTCCCTCCACTCCGAGCTGGCGCTGGACGCCCTGGAGATGGCGATCTGGGCACGCCGCGCCCAGCAGCTTGAGTGCCTCGTCCATCACTCCGACCGCGGTGTTCAGTACCTGGCCATTCGCTACACCGAGCGCCTCGCCGAGGCCGGCGCTGTCCGCTCGGTAGGTTCGTGTGGCGACTCCTACGACAATGCGCTGGCCGAAACCGTGGTCGGCCTCTACAAGACCGAACTCATCCGCCGCCGAGGACCCTGGCGCTCGCTCGAGCAGGTCGAGCTGGCGACCGCCGAGTGGGCCGACTGGTGGAACCAACGCCGCCTTCACAGCGCTGACGGCGACCGGCCGCCGGCTGAGTACGAGGAGC
>CATPBK010000049.1 GCA_955652705.1 Candidatus Dormiibacterota bacterium
CACCGGCAGCCCGCGCCGGCCCAGCTCCAAGAGCTCGGCGCGGCGTCCTGGCCGGAGGCCGTGCTCAAGTGGATCGTCAGCGATCCTCGCGTCAGCTGCGTTCTGACGGCGACCCAGGACCCCGATCACTTGCGCCAGAACGTGCTGGCCGGCGAGCCGCCCTGGTTCGATGCGGCCCACCGCGACCTGGTCGGGAGAATCGCCGGCGCCTAACCGAGCCGGATCTCCCCGTCACGACCGTCCGCTGATCTGACCTTATCGTTCCGATGCGCGGCATCTGGAACCCGCCTTCAACTTGGCAGGGAAGTTCGAGGCCCCCCCGAGGGCCTGGCACAGGCCGCTGAAATCAGTGGCTGAACGGGGTCGCCGGCTTGCCCTCCATGGTGGCCTTGAACGACTCCATTCCCTTGGCCGTTTGAGACTTGACCATGCCGCCCATGAGGGGAGCCAAGACTCGCATGAAGCCCGTCGGCTGCATCGCCATAGTGCCGTGGACCGTGGTGCCCGAGCCCGTCTCTTTGAACTGGAAGGTGGACACCCAATCCATCTGCTTCGACGAACCGCGCACCTTCAGCCAGCGGGGACGCTCAAACTCGAGGATCTCGTAATTCATCGCGCCCATCCGCTCGTAATCGCCAGCGAAGCGTGAGCCGATGCCGACCGGGCCACTGCTGAGCAATCGCGTGTTCTTCGAGACGACGTTCCACTCGTTCTCGTTGCGGAAGTCGGAGAGGTACTCGAAGACCTCCTCTACCGGTCGGTTGACGGCTACATCGATGGCGATGTCCATGATCCCTCCAACCAAACTAGTATGGCCCCAAACTAGTTTGTTAGGATAGGCGGCGCCGGATGGCCCGTCAAGACCCGCTGCCCCGCGTCCAGATGGGAGACGCGTTCGAGACCGAGTGGCCGGGCGCCAGCCGTCTGGCCACCGAGTGCGTGCTCAACCTCTGGGTCCTGGCGTCCCAGATCGAGGCGGCCTCCCAGCCTTCGGTGCGAGACGCCGGTCTGGGCTCCATGGCCAGCTTCAACGTCCTCACCATCCTGCACGGCGCCGGCGAACCGCTCCCGCCGTCGGTGATCTCCGAGCGAATGATGGTCACCAGGGGCACCATGACCGGAATCCTCGACACCCTCGAACGGCGTGGCCTGATCCGCGTCACCGGCCACCCGGCCGATGGCCGGATGCGATTGGTCGAGATAACGCCTCCGGCCTTCGACAAGGTGATCGCTTACCGCAAGCGCGTGCACGCAGCCGAGCGCAGGCTTCTGGCGGCCCTCCCGAAGACCCGTCAGGCCGGCTTGCTAAAAGCCATAGCGCGCCTCCAGATGGCGGCGGCGGAACTGACCATCTGATCGCACAGGGATACCCGACCTGGTCGCGAGAATCGCCGGCACCGCCTAGAAGGCAGCCCAGGCGCCCCCGCGACGGTAGCCGACGACCATCGCGATCCCGATCGCCAACTGGACTCCGCCGACCACCCCCTGCAGGACCACGTACCAGGCCGGGCCCTGCAGCGGAGCGATCCCAGCCAGCTCCAGAGCAGACGCGATCGGCCGGAGCACACCGGCCAAAAACGCCACCAGGATCAGCCAGAAGGTCCAGCGCCATCTTCGGACCACACCTGTCGCGAGGATGACCAGGAAGAGCGAGAGCGCGGCCAGGAATGCGACCTCGACCAGGTGGTCGGAGCTGCGCAGCCTGAGGGCCTGGCCGTAGACCTCGGGCGCCAGTGCCAGGATCGCGATCACGGCCACCCAGGCAGCGGCCAGGAAGGCGAGAACCATGATTTGGGTGCGGTTCAGCACTTGAGTAGCTGCGTATCGTCTCGCCTGGAAGGGTGAAAACGGTAATGCGAACAGGGGACGCTGACCTGCGGGCGCTGGCGGACCTGGCGACGCCGATGGCGGTGCGGGTGGCGGCGACATTGTGGATCGCCGACCAGATCGCGCGCGGCAGGCAGACCGCGGCGGAGCTGGCCGAAGCGGTGAACGCTGACGCCGGCGCCCTCGATCGCGTCTTGCGCCACCTGAGCACTGCCCGAGTGCTGCGTCGGGACGCGGCCGGCCGGTACACGCTCACCGACATTGGAGACGCTCTGCGTGACGATCATCCCGACGGCAACCGGGCGAGGTTGGACATCGAGGGTGCCGTCGGTCGCGCCGACCTGGCCTTCTTCCAGCTGCTGCACAGCGTGCGCACCGGTGAGCCGGCCTTCGTCAAGCAATTCGGCAGGTCGTTCTGGGAAGACCTGTCGGCGAGCCCGGCTCTGGCCGAATCTTTTGACGCCTTGATGGGCCACGACGTCACGATGGAGGCGCCCGCAATCGATGCGGCATACGGCTGGGCAGCGCTGGGACACGTGGTCGACGTTGGTGGCGGCAACGGCTCGCTGCTGATCGCGCTCCTGACCGCGCATCCTGGCTTACAAGGCACCGTGGTAGACCTGCCTGGCGCGGCGGAGGCGGCGCGGAAGGCGTTCGCCGCGGCCGGCCTCGCCGAGCGAGCCGAAGCGATCGCCGGCAGCTTCTTCGATGCGCTGCCCGCCGGAGCAGGAGGCTACCTCCTCTCAGCCGTCATCCACAACTGGGACGATCAGAACGCGCGCCGGATCCTGCGTCGCTGCGCGGAAGCTGCGGGCGCGGAGGGCCGGGTATTCGTGGTGGAAAGGACCGGCCCCGATGCTGAAGCGACGAGCACCGCGCGCGACCTCCGCGGGCTCGTCTATTTCGGCGGCAGGGAACGTGGCCTGGCCGAGCTCGCGGCCCTCGCGTCAGACGCCGGACTGAGGGTGACCGCGGTGCATCCGGCCGGACTCAACTCGGTAGTGGAACTGAGGGCTCAGCAATTCGAGGCCCAGACGTAATCAGCCAGACGCCGAACACGATCCCCCAGATGGGAATCGCGAAAGCTGGGAAGTAGAAGGGCGTGCCCAGCGCCAGAATCCCGACGACCAGCGTCAGCCAGCGCACCCAGCCGGGAAGCTGCCGCCGCGAGCCAACGACCAGAGCGATGAGGGCGAAGCCCAGCAGGATCCCACCAGAGCCGAAAATGACATTCACGCTGGTGTCGGAAAGCACGTAGGTCTCGGGATGGGGAACGGAAGCGGCACTCCCGCCTTCCGCCGCGGCTACGCCGATACCGGTCATGAGGCCCCAGCCGACCACCATCGAGATGGCGGAAGCCAATCCGACGCCCCAGAAAATGCTGGCGGCAAGCTTGCGGCCAGGCTCGACGCTGATCACTTCGCGAAGGTAGGCGAGCAGGCAGATCAAGCCCAGAACCGCGAACACCGCCAGGTATCCGCTGACGATGATCGCCGGGAAGTGGCCGGCCGAAACGTAGGTCGCGACATCCGGCTCGACGTAGTTGCCGCCCGGCGCGCCACCCACCGCGATGGCGGCGACGGTCAAGACAGCGAACGCGATCGCCCCAGCTCCGGCAAGGACCGATCCGTCTCTTATTCGCGGCATGTGGATCCCTCCCAAACTTCGTTGTTTCGTACGCGCGCGAGGGGCAAGGCTATTCTCGGACCGTGAAGGAACTCAAGGGCCTTGCGCTCGCGCTCGGCGGGGTCGCCGTGATCACTGCTTTCATCGGGCTGGTGCGGCCCTGGCTCGACGTTCCCTCGCTGGCCGTCTCCTACGTCCTGCTGGTGCTCTGGGTCGGATCGGTCTCCGGGCGCGTGCGTGCAATCGTGGTCGCTCTGGTCGCCTTCCTCACCTACGAGTTCTTCTTCGTCCCGCCGTACGGCACCCTGCTCATCAGCGCCCCCAAAGACGTCCTGGATCTCCTCGTGCTGCTTGCCGCGGCCGTGCTCGGAGGCACGCTCGCGGCTTGGCTGCGCGAGGCCAGGTTGACTGCCCAGAAGGCTGCGCTCACGGCCGAGACCCTTTACGCGGTCGCGGTCAGCGCGCTCAAAGCTCCCGAGGTCGGCCAGAGCCTGGAGGCCGTCGTATCGGCGGCTGCACGAATACCAGGGATCGAGTCCATGACCCTCTTCGACGAGCGCGGCGAAGAGAGGCTGGCGGGACCCGACCTGCCAGCTCGCGACCGCGAGCGCGCGCGCTGGGCGGTGCGCAAAGGGCAGCCGCTCGGCATGCGACTGCGCGACGGCGAGGTTGACTTGTTTCGCACCGCGGGCGTCGAGTCGGAGCACAGCTTCCTGCCTATGGGCGCCGGTGTCATCGCGCTGCACCTTTCGAGTCATCCGATCTCGGCCGCCGACAGCCGGCTTCTGGCGGCGCTGCTCGCGCTGGCCGCGCTTCTGCTCGACCGCCGCAAGTCCGAGCTGGAGTCGGATCGCATGCGCGAGCTGGAGGCGTCCGACCGGCTCAAGGCGGCCGTTCTCTCGTCGATCTCCCACGAGCTCAAGAGTCCACTCGCATCGCTTCGGGCAGGACTCTCCACGCTGGCGCTGCCCGCCGCCGGCTTGAGGGAAGACGAGCGCGCGATCGTCGAGGGACTGGACAAGCAGACGGATCGTCTCAACCGGCTGGTCGGCGACATGCTCATGATGTCCCGGCTCGAGTCGGGCCTGCCTCTCGAGAAGCAGCCGGTCAGCGTGGCCGAGCTGGTCGGATCAGCCCTCCACGAGCTGCAACCTGTGCTGACCCCCTTCAAGGTTGTCCTCGAGATCGCGGACGACCTTCCGCCAATCGAGGCTGACGAGGCTCAAATGCAGCTCGTGATCGGCAATCTCCTGGCCAACGCTGCCGAATGGACCGAGCCGGGTGGTCTGATCGAGGTCGGCGCGGCGTTCAAGGAGGGGAGCGTCAGAGTCTGGGTGCAGAACCAGGGCGACCACATTCGACCGATTGATCTGGACCGCGTGTTTGACAAGTTCTGGAGCCGTCGCAAGCGTGGATCAGGGCTTGGCCTGGCTATCTCCAAGCGCGTTCTCGAGGCCCATGGAGGAACCATTCGCGCCGAGAACCGCCGCGCTGGGCCTCGCTTCACGTTCACGCTGCCGGCCGTTCAGATGCTGACGACAACGTGAGCGGCAGGATCCTCATCGTTGACGACGAGCAGGAGATCCGGCGGGCCTTGAAGACCGGCCTTGGCTATCAAGGCTTCGAAGTCCGCGCGGTTGCAACCGGGGAGGAGGCGCTCAACGAGGTTGGCGCCTGGCATCCGGATGTCGTTCTGCTCGACCTGGGCCTGCCTGGATTGGACGGTTTCGAGGTGCTGCGGCGGATGCCAGGCAAGAAGCGGGTAGCGGTGATGGTCGTCAGCGTGATGCCTGGCGAAAAGGACAAGGTGCGGGCTCTGGACCTCGGCGCCGATGACTACCTCGTCAAGCCCTTCGGGATCGAGGAGCTATCGGCCCGGATCCGGGCTGTCCTACGTCGCCAGGCCGCGGTGGGCGACGGGCGGCCCGTGATTCGCGCCAAGGACCTCGAGGTCGATCTCGAGCATCGCCGCGTCAGCATCGCCGGCCAACCCGTGCACCTGACCCCGACCGAGTACGAGGTCTTGCGCCAGCTGGCAATTCATGCCGGCAAGCCCGTGACTCACACCATGTTGCTGCGGGAGGTCTGGGGCGAGTACGCGATCGGCGACCGGTACAACACGCGCTATGTCATCACGCAGCTGCGCAAGAAGCTCGGCGATGATCCGGCCCGGCCCCGCTACATCAGCACCGAACCAGGCGTCGGTTATCGCCTGGAGGCAGACTAAGCGCCGGCCGCCGCTCGCAGGTGCCGGCCGGTCACCATGTGCAGCACGACCTGGCCGTTCACCTGGTGCCTGCGGACGCGCTCGAGGGCGATGGGCGGGAGCAGCTCATGGTCCTCCTCTGAGGCAACCGTCTCCCGCGGATGGATGGCGCGCCAGACGTCCGCCAGCACTTCCCGCTGCAGGCGGCGGGGGACGTACACGTACCGCCGATCGGGGACTTTGTTGCGGGCCAGGCTTTCCGCCCGAGCCAGCGCGTCCTGCGCGTGGTAGTCCCGCAGGTAGGGGTCGTTGACCTCCCAGAGGTCACCGGCGTCGCTGTGTTCGCGGCCGCCCCGGTACAGAAACACAACGCTCTTGCCCGCGGCCGCCCGGATCCCTTCCTCGATGACCGCCTCGGCCTGCGCAGGCGCATGAGGCAGCAGGACCAGGACCTCGGCAGGCCGCCGGCGAAAGACGTCCTCGATGGTGCGGCCGGTGGCCGAGTACGGAACCGGAAAGACTGCCGGTCGCCGGCTCCGGTTGTAGCGGTAGGTGGCGAGGCCCACCACCACTCCGAGCAGGGTCAGCCCACCACCGAAGATCGTCGCGTACGGCTTTGCGACCAGGTTGACGCTCCAGCCGAGCAGCACGAGCAGTGTCGTCAAGACGCCTATCGCAAATACGACTTGGCGACGCAGCGTGGCACTTTGCCGGAGCTCTCGCCACCGGATTACGTCGAGCGAGAAGCTGGTCAGGATGAACGCGCCGAGCAGGCCGAAGGCGTAGAGGTCGCCGAGAAACACCGCCGCCACTGGACTCTGCCCGGCGACATAAACGAGGCCCACAGGCAGCGCAACCGTGGCCAGGATCGCCACATGCGGTGTGCGCCGCCAGGAGTTGTAGCGCTCGACGATTCGCGGCAGGAAGCCCATTCGCGTTAGTGCCAGGAAGACGTGGTAGCCGCCGATGATGGCTGTGTTGCTGGCAAAGATGAGCAGCACCGATCCGCTGACCGCGACGTAGGTTGAGAGGGCGGCGCCGCCGTACTCGCCTCCGAGCAACGACAACAGCTGGTTGACGTGGCCAGGATTGTTGGGATCTGGCACCAGGGTCGTTTGCCACAAGGTCAGGAGCGGGCTCGTCAGCCCGATGGTGATGATGACGAGAGCCATGGTCCGGTAGGCGACCTTCGACCGCGGCGCCCGCATCGCGGGCGCCAGCTGGGCCACACTCTCCAGGCCCGAGAAGGCCAGGAAGGCGGCGCCAAAGCCGGTGACGAGGACGATCGGCGTCAGCGCCGGCGAGCCCTGACCGATAGCGGCGAAGCTGTGGATGATCCCGGCCGCGCCCACTTGCACCACCACCATGATCACGACCAGCAGCTGCCCGATCCCGGCGAGAGAGGCCGCCACGAAGCTCACGACCGCGCTCTCCCTGATGCCGATTATGTTGAGCAGGGCCAGGCCCGCCAGCGCGATCAACGTTCCCGGGACCGCGTTCAAGAACGCAACCTGGGGGGCGACAACCGCCAGGTAGTTGATGCCTGAGAAGGCGCTGATCGCCGCGGTCAGGTAGTAGTCGACGATGATGAAGAGCCCGCCGACCAAACCGGCGAAAGGGTGCAGGGCTTTCGAGGAGATCGTCACGACGCCGCCGCCTTCCGGGTTGCGCCAGGTCACCTCCGCGTACTTGATCGACAGCAGGATGAACACCACCAGCGTCATCAGGACGAAGAGGGTCGATCGCTTGTTGAACCCGCTCGCCGAGAGGATGCCCGGGACGTAATAGATGGACGTCCCAATGTCGGCGAAGACCACCGCCCAGCAGAGCAACGGGCCCAGATGCCCACCGCGAATCTTGATGTGCCGCCGGCGGGCAGCCGCGCGCGATCCCATCGGCTGTTAGCTCGCGAGCCGGCGGTTGGTCAGGTCTTGCTTGAGGACCGCGACTTCCGCAAGCAGCTGCTCGACCTCGTCCTCGAGCTCCGGCAGCACGTTGGCGGCACCGTATAAGTACTCCTCGGCGTGCTCCAACTGGCGGAGCGCCAGCCTTAGCTGTTCACTGCGTCCATCTGCCACGCACCGATCGTCGGTTCAGCCGTGTGGCCAAACCGTTAGGAATTGGGGCCGCGTCGTATGGATGTCGTTTGAATCTCGGAGTTGGCGCGAGTGACAGGAGAGCGCTCGCGCACCTCGCGTGCCGGGCGCCCACCTGCTGCTGCGACGTCAGTCCACGTAGGGGCCGTTGTAGATAGGCGTCTCTCCGTATGGCTTCCCGGCCATGAGCACGAACCGCGTCCCCGGTTGCGCCTCCTCCACGGCCAGCACACCACCCGGTCCAAGAACCGCAATCTGCCCGCGCCTCGCCCGGCTTCGGTTGGCGCCGAAGTCGGCCTCCCCCTCCAACATGTGGACGAAGCCGTTGAAGCCGGCCTGGACGGGAATGCTCACAGTGCCGCCCTTTGGCAGCTGGACGTCAAGGATGAGCCCGGGGGTCCCAAGCTCGACGGTCGAGCCCTCGCCGACCAGAACCCGAATGGTCGCGTCACCCCCCTGCCGGACAGGCACCTCGTTCGCTTGCACGACCCGCGCGCTTGGCTCAACGTTCTTGTCCTTGCGCGCCAGGTTCACCCAGAAGAGAAGGCCGCGCATCTCGCTGACCTTGCCCTCGCGACGCTCGTCGTCGCCGATTCCTTCAGCGTGCAAGACGCCGCGACCGGTCCGGATAAAGAGGAGCGATCCCTCGTCCAGCCGGGCGCGCTCGAAGGTCCCGCCCGGACCGGTGGTATGGCCGGTGCTCGAAGACCCTGAGATCGCGTACCAGAGGTTGTCGAACCCACGGTGTGGGTGCGTGGTGTCCTGAGTCTCCTGCTTCGGATCGACCCGGACTACAGCCTCGTGGACGAGGATGTACGGGTCCACCAGCGAGTACGGGATGTGCCTTGACGGCAAAGATTCGAGGATCTGGTTCCCCATCATCGGGCGGATGTGCGCGTCCTCGACCAGGACGATTTCGCGCTGCGCTGTGTCGATTTGAGTGGCCATGGCTCAGCTTCTCCTTTGGTTGGGCTAGAAGCCCAGAACTTCGTCGACGAAGACAACGGTGATGCGCCCGGGAGTCACCTCCCGGTTGATGACGAGCACCTTGTTAACTGCGCTGCGAATGCCGTACGCGGCCTGGGCGCGCGCATCTTCGAGAGGGAAGGCGTACTCATCGATCCGGCGGAGGCCTTCCTCGAGGTCGGACACGATCTTCTGCGTCCCCACGACGAAGATGACGCGCCCGGCACCGCTGACATATGGCCCCAGCTGGCTGCCGCTCATCGAGGCCGCCACCAGCGTTCCGGTCTCGGTGACCGCGTGGACGCTGCCGAGCATGACGTCTGGCGCCGCTCCCAGCCGGCGGATCTCGTCGGCCTGAGTCTTGCGGTCCATGCTGTAGATGCGCGGCCGGAGATGCTCGTAACGGCCGGACTTTTCGATCTCGTCGGTGATCCCAGCCACCTCGAGCGATTGCGAGGCGCCGTGATGCACCTGGGAGCCCTCTGGGATGAGGCCCAGGACGATCCTTTTGGCTTCGGCGGCGTTAGCGGCTCGGAGCACTCTGATTCCATTCGCCTCGAGGGCGGCGGCGGTCCGCTTCACGCGGCCCTCGTCCCCCACCGTTCCGAACCGGCGGGTGACTGAGCGATCGAGGTCGGGCTGGAGTTCGCTGATCATCTGACGTCTTCCTCCGAGGGATCTCCGGGAATATACTTGCATCTACAAATACCCAGGTTTGGGCGAGTTTATTGCACATGCAAGCACTGTCGGAACCGGACGTCGCCGGCCTCCTAGACCGGCTCGTGGTGAAGGAGCTGCCGGGAAGGCGCGGATTGGCGGCCTGGACCTCACTCCTGCGCGCACACGCCACGCTCCTGCGCCAACTCGAGGGTGATCTCGAAAAGGAGACCGGTCTGGCTTTGGCCGACTTCGACGTGGTGGCTCAGCTGGCGGTCGCGGGCGGTGCGCTGCGCATGACCGAGCTGGCGGACCGGGCGCTCATCTCACGGTCGGGCATGACCCGTCGTGTGGCCCGGCTTGTGGAGGTGGGTCTCGTGCGTAGAGCCAGCGCCGATGCCGACGCCCGCGGCGTCGTGGTCGCACTGACCGATCTGGGCGTCGCGCGGTTGACCGAGACTGCGCCGGTCCACGCGCGCGGGATCTCTGATCTATTCGTCGCGCGACTGGACGATCAGGAGCTGGCCGTTCTCCAGAGCGCCCTGGACAAGGTCACCCTCGACTGCACCTTCGGCTAGACGGTCAGGACGACGTTCCCGGTCTTCTGCTGCGTTTCGACGTATCTGGTCGCTTCGACCACCTGCTCCAACGTGTAGGTCCGATCGATCACCGCCCGGTACTTACCGGCCTCGATGAGGTTCTTGAGGAAGAGGACGTTCTTCTTCGTGTAGTGAGGTGGTATCGGGAACAGCACTTTCTTGTCTCCGATCCGCGATGTCCACAGCGCCAGGAAGACATTCTGGAGCCCGTCGGTTGCTACATACGCGCCGCCCCGCTTCAGTGAGCCTCTGCACCGGCTAAACGAGTGCTTACCTACGGCGTCGAAGATGATGTCGTAGGTCTCGCCGTTCTTGGTGAAGTCTTCTTCCGTGTAGTCGATCATCGTGTCGGCTCCGAGGGACCTAACGAGCTCGACGTTCTTCGTGTTGCACACCGCAGTGACGTCGGCTTCGAAGTGTTTGGCGAGCTGCACCCCCGCGGTCCCGATGGATCCAGATGCGCCGTAGACGAGGATCCTCTGCCCCTTCCCGACATGTGCCGCTTCCAGGCACATCAGGGCGAGGATTGCTCCGTCGGTGACCGCCGCAGCCTCTTCGAAGCTCATGCCGGCCGGCTTGTGCGCCAGCGGGTCGCTCTCCCGCATGCAGATGAACTCTGCGTGTGCCCCGGACCTGAATGCGCTGGTGCTGCCGAAGACCTGGTCACCGACCGCGAACTCGCTGACGGCTGCGCCGACTGCTTCGATCTCTCCCGCCAGCTCGGTGCCGAGAATCCGCTGCTTCGGTCGGCGGAGGCCAAAGAAGAAGCGGATGAAGAATGGCTTAGCTCCACGAACGCCGCAGTCGGTCCGGGTGACCGTCGTGGCGTGGATCTTGACCAGTACTTCGTCCTCCTTGGGGACGGGCTGCTCCACGTCTTCGAGTCGCAGAACGTCCGGCGCCCCGTACCTGTCGTGGACAACCGCTTTCATAAGTCCCATTCCTTCTCATCTCTGACTTCGGCGAAGATGGGTCCAGGCCGCGAACGCATCATGACCGATACAAACTCAACGGCTCCACGGCGGAGACCGAGATCCAGGCTGGTCAAACTTGTCGCGGCAATCCTCGGGCTCATGCTCGCAGTGATCGTGAGCTATGGCCTGTGGGCGGTTTACGAGAACACCTTGACGCCTGCCGCCCTGCATCAGGGTTCATCGATGAACGCGAAACCCTCGCTGCGGGGTGAGCTCTCCCCGACCGCCGCTCGGGCACTGAAGGCCTACGGCGATCAAGCGGCTTGGATACATGCGACCGCGGTGGATAGCACAGTGACCGTAGGGGGGCTCTTGTTTCAACTAAAAGGCATCAACATCCCGCCACACGCAAGGATCATCGTTGATGTTCAACGTCCTCGCGCAGTCATCGAACCCGTCGACGAAGCCGGTGATATTGGTGTACTCGACGGTTTCAGTGTGACGATCATGGCGCCGGGCGGCGCGATGGTTGAGCAGCGTTCCGACGCCCGGGAGCATCTCCAGAATGCCAGCCTCAGCACCAAATGGGACCGGTTGAATCTGGTGTACTTCTTGGGCTACGCCTTCTGGGGCTACTACACCCTCCCCTACCAGTTAATGCGAACTGATATCGAATGGAATGAGCTCGGTGACGGCGTGCTGCAAGCCGACTATGGAACCAATCTTCCCGTCCACAGTCGCATCCAGCGGTTCTGGTTCGACACCAGGACCGGACTCCTCAGACGCAATGACTACACTCCCGTGGCAGCCACCCCCACCGCCAGAGTCGCCAACGTCGTCTTCGAGCATGGGGTGTCCAACGGCATCCCCTACACGTCCAAACGCCGTGTGAAGACGTCGCTCCAGCAGTACGGTTGGGTTCTCCCCTTTCCTGACTTCATCACCATCGATGTGGAAAGGTGGAGGATGCGGTGAGGTCCTCGGTTCGGCTTGTCATCGCATCCCGTGCCTCTGGAAGGTCAGGGTCCCAGCCGGCCCAGCCTTGGGATGCGGTCGAAGGCCGCATCCGAAGTCACGATCCACCTGCAACCGCCGTCGATTGCGTAGGCGGCGTGGAAGGCATCCCTCGGCGAGAGACCAGGGTCACGCATCAACGACTGCGCAAGGTGTTGCGATGAAGCCCGGCTGGAAGCCCAGTCCAGGTCGAGTTCG